>NZ_JBFRDN010000004.1:0-262657 GCF_052113785.1 Phyllobacterium sp. TAF24
GGGACAGGGACAGACCACCCCAATGACCACCGCCATAGACACCGACATGATAATTGTCGCTGTTGCCGGAAGAGCCCTTGCCATCGACATCAAAGGTCGAGCGGCTATAGCCTGCCATTACGCCCAGACGCCRGCTTTCGGCAATCGCCGTATCAAAGCCGGTGACAAAGCCGCCTGATGACTGGTCGAGCTTGGAGGCATTGCCATTGGACTTTGTCTCGCTCCACACACCGAAGGCCTGACCCCAGGCGGCCATGACAGGTGCATCGGACGGAACCAGCGCCTTGGCATCCGGGCCATAACCCATGACAGGCACATCAACGGCCGCCACATCGCCGAAGGCTGCCCTGATCCGGTCATTGGCCGCATTGCGCAACAGGCGGCTGTCATTGACCAGTGCTGTCTTGGTCGAGGCATGTGCCTCACCGGACAGGCGGTCAAAGGCAACACGGGCTTCATCGGCGCTCGCCTGTAGAACAACAGCATCATAAACAGCGTTGCCACCACCCAATGTTTCAACCGCTGCTGCCGTCATCCGCTGATTGCCTGTCACGCCAACGGAGGGAAACAAGACTTTATTGCGGGCAATATCAAGATAAACAGTACGCGGATCATAGGCGAGACCAAGGTCAACAAACGGCATATTCTGGCTGAGGTTTCCAAAAGTGCCGGTGATGCCGCCATCTGCACTCAAAATGGTATAACGACGTCCCGGCATGTAGTTGCCCAAGACTTTGACCACATCCACATTGGCACCCGCGATAACAGCCGATCCGCTTGCCGCAATCCTGTCGCTTGATCCAGCAGGATCAATCTCGACACGATAGGTTGAGCCAGCGCCGAGGCTGACATTGCCAGCCACAGATAGCGTGCCAATCGAATTTCCGGGAGCAATCGTACCGCCGCTTGCTACGGTCAAACCGCCGATTGTCCCACTACCACCAAGGGTCGAACCTGCTCCGACTGTCACATCGCCCATAAGCTTGGCGCCCGGATGATCAGCGTCACCAATGACCAATCCGCCACCGTTAATCAAGGTTGAGCCGCTATAGCTGCTCTGTCCGTTGAGGATCAGCCAGCCAGTACCCGATTTGGTCAGATTGCCGGTGCCGTCAATATTGCCATTATAGCGGGTGTTGATCGCCTGATTCACACCGAGTGACGCGCTGCCAAGCTTGATGCTTCCGCCCTGACCCGATAGCGACGACATCGACAGGTTATAATTGTTGAGGTCAAGACTGCCGCCATTGACCTGATAGCTGGTACCATCGACAAAACCTCCGGCAATGCCTGATTTCAGCGTGCCTTTCTCGACAAAGGTTCCGCCCATGTAGCTGTTGGCACTGGCAAAGACGAGGGTACCAGCACCGAGCTTTGTCAGGCTGCCGGCACCCGTCACGCCCTGATCCACAGATACAGTATTGCCGGCATCGGATATATCAATCCAGCCCGGTTGTTCCAAAGACACAGCGCGGTCGAGATTGTGCATGGATTGACCAACGACTCGAAGGCCACCATAGGCGAGCCTGAGTTTGGCTTGACGTCCCCCCAAAGCCGCATCTTCATCAACAATAACAGTGCCACCATCGGTAACGAGCGTTTCGCCAATGAATGAATGATCGTCGATGCAATAGTCCTTGATCGCCTGCTGGAAACGGGCGTCTGTGCTTTTGCAATTCAGCAGGGTCTTCTTTTCGGCAAGTGTCAGACCAGTGAGGATAGGATTGCCATCAGCGTCGGCAATCTGGCCGAGATAGGCATCGTTGCGGTTATTGTTGCGGGTTAGATAAAATTCCTTGTTTCGCCCGGCGAAATTATAAGCACCAGAGCCCCAGACGAGCCGGGTTTTTTCTCCAGCACCCTCGGTATAATTTTCAAGCTGCGGCCCAATCCAGCGCAAATCCTGTGCCACAGGTTCATGATCGGACAAAGAGCCTCCCGAGGGCAAGCGGGCGCTACCGGAAAGATTGCCTGTAGATTTACCCGTATCGCCAATCTCGGTCCATTTCGCGAACGGCCGCGACATCATGATATGATCAATGGTGACGCGATCCCAGCTGGCCCATGTATTGGTTGCATCTTCGCCATCGCTGGTCCAGGTGGCACGTTCATCACCCACCCGGCTTGGCTGAAACTGCTCCCTGTTTCGCTCCAGCTGGAAAAGCTGATACTGCTTTTTCAGAATATTCATCGTCACCGGCAGATTGTCGGCAACGGGATAGGTTTCATCCTGTAGGCCGGTATCCTTTCCAGCCTTCATGGCTGTCTCAAGAGCCGTTCCCCACTGCGTCCACGATAATGAATCAATGTTTTGGCCGGGAAATGCATCCTGAATTGTCTGCCGATATTTTGCCGTATCGGCTAGCGCCAGATATTCGTTAGCGAGCTTTTTATAAAAGCTGTTTCCGCCAGCCGCTTTGATGACCAGCAGCTGCTGCTCTTTCCTGTTCAGCCCGCGCTCGGATATATCGCCCGCATTGAAATCACCGAGGATGACTGTTGGAACGGGGCTGGCCGCAGCGGCAATGTTGAGTTCCTTTGATTGTCTTATCCGGTTTGTCGACTCGTCGTAATAGTTCAGATGGACGCTGTTGACGATCGCGGTGGGAAAGCCGTTACCCGGATTAATCCTGACTGAGTCTCCGGGTAAATTTTGAAAGGCAACGGATGAAAAGAGGCTGCCGCTGCCCTTCGCGCCTTCATCCGGGTTTTTCTGAGCGGCCACAAAACTGTTTTGCTTTCGTGGTCCGCTGTTCATCACATCAAGCGTGTTCTGCGCGAACCAATCAGCGACACTTGTACCTTTGAAAGTAGCGCTTCCGTTATTGTTCAATTCCGGGAGCACCAGTACATCCGGTGCCACGCTGCGAAGCAGTTGCTTCATTGCGTCGGTGTAGACAAGATTACCGGCCAGTTTTTGCGCCGGGTCCCAGATTTTCGAGTTGGCCCCAAGATTCCAGATATTAAAGGCCATGAATTTTACAGAGTAATTTTTTGTGTTTGCATCCTGTGCCAATGCCGGGGATGAAACCCCGCAGGCAAAGACTGCAATGGCGCTGCTAGCCATTCCAATCCTCAATGCTGTCAGTGTGCTATTCCGCTTCTGCTGCTTGTGCATGATGTAGCCCCCGCCTTACGATCAATGTCAAATTGACGAATTCAAAATGTTATTTTTCAAACATTAGACGATGCATATGTCAGTTTAACAACATTTCTTGCGGAGAGTCTTGCTTTCCCGTCATTTGATCAACACAAACAGCGTCGAACAAACCAACCCTCTGGAATGACAGGGAATATCCGGAAGACAATTTTGGCAGCTTGGCGCAAGCGGATTGCACTATAACGGCTGCACGCTATGAAACACGCTTTGGGCTCGTGACCTGACCATGTTTGACGTCGTTATTATGTGGCTTGTCTGGATAAGTATCGGTTGATCCGAAATCACTTCAACCGGCGCTGATTCAGGCCGCTTTCTGCTCAACTTCGACCGTCACATGCGACAGGTCATGGATATGCGACAGTTTTGCACGATAGGAAGAAGGCGCCTCCGGATGATCGCTTATGATTGATACTATCGCACCGTGATGACCCGGTCCCAGCTGCCACACGTGAAGGTCCGTAATGACATCGCCTTCCAGTTCAATGGCAGTGCGAATTTCTTCCGGCAAATCCTCGTTTGACGGAACATAATCAAGCAGAACACCACCAGCGTTGCGGATAAGGCCCCACGACCAGTTGGCGATGACCAGCGCACCAACAATGCCAATTGCCGGATCAAGCCAGAGCCATCCATAAAGACTTCCAGCCGTGAGCGCTCCGATTGCAAGTACTGAAGTCAGCGCGTCAGCCAGCACATGCATATATGCCGCCTGCAGATTGTTATCATGCGCATGAGTGTGGTGGTGATTATGGTCGTGGTCATGGTGCCCGTGATGCGCATGATCATCCCGCAAAAGCCAGGCACAGATCAGATTAACGGCAAGACCAACGACGGCGATGGATATCGCCTGCGGAAAATTGATCGGGATCGGATTGGCCAGGCGCAGAAAACTCTCCCAGCCGATCAGTATGGCGATAAGGGCAAGAACCACGGCGCTGGCAAACGCAGCCAAATCACCGAATTTCCCGGTTCCAAAGGTAAAACGCGGATTACGGGCATGTTTCCTTGCGTAGAGATAGGCGAGAGCCGCGATGAGCATAGCTGCCGCGTGAGTGGACATATGCCAGCCATCAGCGACCAATGCCATCGAGCCATAGACCGTGCCCGCAATAATTTCTGCAACCATCATCACAGTCGTCAGGATGATGACGAGCCATGTCCGGCGTTCGTTACGGGCATGATTGTCACCAAGGAACACATGATCGTGCGAACCTGGCTCTGAATGCGTAGATTGGTTCTGCGTCATTTGAGATATTTCCTTACAACATCAATGAGCTCTGCCGCCCCTTGCGCCCTCTCGGCATCCTCGTCTTTGTCCGGATCGACCACATGCATCCGAATGTGATCTTCAATGAGTTCGCCCATCAGGCCATTCACTGCACCCCGCACGGAAGCGACCAGGTTCAGGATTTCGCCGCACGGCACCTCCGCTTCAAGGCCACGCTCAACAGCCTCCATCTGCCCTTTCAGGCGACGGATACGAGCGATCAGTTTCGTCTTTTCTGCGGTTGTATGACTCATAATATACCCCCCTACCCTATATTCTGCTTTCATGCAAGATGAACGCGCCAGCCAGCCGTTGAGCAGAGAGGTATCAAATCAACCGTGCCGGGTTCATTCCGCGCCGGTAAAACTGTTTAGATGTACGACGGGTATGGGCTCTGTCTCAGCCTCACATCACAACAACTTTCGCGCCAATTTTGACCCGCCCATACAAATCATTGACGTGGCTGTTCAGCATCCGGAAACATCCTGATGACGATGTTGTTCCAATGGTTTCCGGCTCGTTCGTACCGTGAATTCGATAAAGAGTTTGACCGAGATAAATCGCCCGTGATCCAAGCGGATTGTCAGGTCCTCCCGACATTGAAACGGGCAAATCCGGGCGTCTTTTCAGCATATCGGCTGGTGGAGTCCAACTTGGCCATTCTGCCTTGCGGCTCACCTGTTCAACACCGTGCCATGCGAAACCCTCGCGGCCAACACCTATCGGATAGAGCAGCGCCCTGTCTCCAAGCACAAACAGAAGTGACATCTTCCGTGTGTCGATAATGATCGTTCCAGCAGCTTCATTGCCGTTGTATGTGACGTATCTCGGATCTGCTATCCGGGTCGGACGATGCGTCCGCTGCGGGGAGTTCGATCCGGATTCGCCAAACAGAAAATCTCGGTATTCGGGTGAAATAGCATCCACCGGTTGGTTCTGTGCATACGCAGACTGCACCACAAACAGAAGCATGGGGGCGGCAAGAACTGCAAAATATCTGAATGATAACAAGAGATGTCTCCGGCTGTCGTTAATTCAAATCACCTTGGCTGCCACCAGATAATTGGCAACGGCACTAAATCTGCGTTCAGGAACAGGGGTTCCGATGCTGACAGCCTCAAGATCCTGTGCGAGTTCTTCATCCTCATACATCGGAATGGCCAGCGCCTGAGCCCGGGCAAGCATGACGAGATAATTGTCTGCTGTAGAACGGCAGGTCAGTACTGGCACAGGCGTCTCTCCCGCCACATAGCGCACACCTATGATGAGGCGATCGCGGCTTATGATAAGAAGTGAACTGTGTTTGAGACCAACTCTCACCGCACTTGTGGCGCGCCGCTCTGCCAGCCGCTCACGTTGCACTGCCGGATCGCCTTCAATATCCTTGCGCTCGCGCTTAAGCTCACTTTGCGTCATCTGCATTTCACGCATGAACAACCAGCGTTGCAGCACGACATCAATGGCACCAACGATCAAAAAGGCAATGATCGTCGTTATCGCCAGTGGGCGAACCATCGCCCAAAAGGTTTCCTGCGTGCATGCGCCGCCACAGGAAGGCGATTGAAACAGAGCTTCCAGCCCCGACCGGAACACAATGATAAAAGCCACGCCGAGGCATGATATCTTCACGATGCCCTTCAGAAATTCCACGACGCTTTTCAGGGAGAATATCCGCTTGAACCCCGTCGTAGGACTGATCCGGCTGAAATCCGGCTTCAACGGGTCTGTCGAGAACACAAAGCCTCCGGTAATGGCCGCATTTGTGACTATGATGATGGCAATTGTGATGATGAGGATAGGCAGTACAGATGTAAGGAAGCCGCCAATGGCTATCCGGGTCATGCGGTACAACACATCTGCAAACGGCTGTTCATAAAATCGCGCAGCTTCCTCAAACATTGATTCAGCGCGAAACTGCAGCGATGCCAATATGCTGGAAAGAAACACGATTCCTCCCAGCAATGTCGCTCCCGATACCATGTCTGTGCTGTGCGCCACCTGTCCCTTCTCGCGCGCATCATCAATTTTCTTGTCTGACGCCGGTAGGTTTTTTTCTTCACTGGTGTCTGTCACTGCTCATATCCGCATTTCAGTCCGTCATTTGTGCCACAAACAGCAACACTCACAAAACGAATTATGAAACTTGTGAAACTGATATCATATGCGCTATTGAGTTAGCTGTGAATATTCGCGGGGGGAGAGTCGCATGGCACTACGTTGGGCGAATGCTTTGGCATATGGCGGGGTGATGTTCGCGCTGTCCGGTTGTAATACCACACCCGAAAAGCCAACTCCGCAAATGACCGATCAAGCCCGGCTGATGAAACTTGCTGCCGATGTCGAGAAGCGTGGCGACAAGGGAACAGCGCTTGCGCTTTACGAGCGCGCAGCAACATCCTCGACAGATCCGGCCATCCAACTGCGCTTGGCAAAGGCGCGTGAGGCTGCGGATGATCTCGAAGGCGCCGAAACGGTTTATCGCAGCATCCTGACCGCAAACCCCAATAACAGTGAAGCATTGACGGGGTTAGGCTCAATACAGTTGCAAAGCGGCGATGCGCAGGGTGCCATTCGCTCGCTCACCGCCGCAGCGGCGCAGAAGCCAACGGGCAGAATCTATAACAAACTGGGCACAGCCTATATCCTGCTCGGGCAAACAGAAAATGCGGAAAGCGCTTTCAACAAGGCGCTCGCAATCGAACCCGGCAAGCTCGACACCCGTACAAATCTCGCATTGGCACAGGCAATTGGCGGGAAATTCCCCGTTGCCACCTCGACAATGCAGGACGTGGTCAATTCGCCATTGGTGGAAAGACGCCAGCTTATCAATTACGCGGTTATCTTGCGTATGTCAGGCCGTACCGACGAAGCCCGCGCGGTCAATGTCCCTGAGATGACAGCAGCAGGCAAGGAAACCATTCTTCGCCAGGCTGCCAATGCTGTGACAATCAAAGATCCTGCGTCCCGCGCCAAAGCGATCGGTGTGATCGCTTCCGGCTGATACGCACAGCAAGTTCTGCATAAAGCAGAACCTGCTTGAAATCAGTTTCCTCCGAGATTGGTGGTGGACTCCGCTGGCTTGCTTCCAACGCGCTCGTCACCCTCGATTATGCGCTTGGCTGCACGCGCAACAGGCGCTGCCATGGCTGGACCCATGTCTCGACCGCGTACCAGGTCGCCCTCTTTTTCCGCCATCAGTTGCAGATTGAGATTGTTGGCGCAACCTGAAGGCAGATACAGCGCATCCGGCGTGTTGTCAGGGGTGGTGCATGCGTCCGGAACAAGCATTCGGCCCTCAGCGGCATAACCTCTGTCACCCGGCCTGTCATACCCCTTGCGCACGATCTTGCCTTTGCTGCCTGCCGCAACAGGGCCGGTGGAAACATAGTGATAATTGGGGGAATAGGGTTCAGGCTGGGTCTGGCAGCCGCCCACACCCAAGAGGGCACACAACCCGGCAAAATGAAGGATCTGGTGTGGGCTCATTCTCATATTCTTAATCTCCCACATAGAACCCGTATCCTTTTTTCGCTACCTGCCGTTTCTTGGCAACCGGCGCAGATAGTGCACCACTTGGACTGTCCAGCGGCGTTTTCAGCGACCTGTCGGATCGTGGCTGAACCAGATAGGGCGTTATGAGAATGACAAGCTCGGTCTCATTGCGTTGAAACTTTTTCGATTTGAACAGGCTTCCAAGGATCGGAACGTCCCCAAGAATAGGAGTTTTCTCCAGCTCTCGCGTCTCTTCCCGTTGGAACAGACCCGCTATGGCAAATGTCTGACCACTGCCAATTTCAACAGTTGTATCGGCCCTGCGAACCTTGAACCCCGGCACACTGATACCACCGATGGAGACACCCGTGGCAGCCGAGATCGTGCTGACCTCGGGTTTTACCTGCAGCGAAATGCGGTTGTTGGGAAGAAGCGCCGGTGTGAATTGCAGCGAGACACCAAATTGCTTGTACTCAATACCGATTTGCCGGTCGCCAGCTGGGACCGGAATCGGAACTTCGCCACCGGCAAGGAAACTGGCGGTTTGGCCGGTTACGGCTGTGATATTCGGCTCCGCAAGAACCGTCAAAATGCCATTGTTCTGCAGAGCGTCCAGCAGAACATCGACATTCACATTCCCCGTCCCAAGATGCGCATTGATGCCACCGGGAACCGTCGCAAGAGGGCTACCCTTTACGATGCCAAATGAAAATGAACCGCTATCAATCAAGGCGCTCCAGTTCAATCCATAGCGTTCGAGCGAATTACGCGAAACTTCGGCAAATCGCACACGAATATTGACCTGATTGGCACCCTGTATCGTGGTATTGTTGACGGGAGGGTTGCCGGGTTTTGCATAGGACTGGATGACCGATTCCGTATCGACAGCTTCGCCGACAGACCGGGCTTTACCCGTCGCAACCGTCTTTTCACCAAAGAGCTTTACATCGATGACCGTGTTGGGCTGCAACGTCTTCATCGACTGTTTTGCAGGGTCGGTATTGCCGGAAATAATAAGCTTCATCGTCCCACGCAAAGTCTGATCCGCATTGAGCGCGATGAGGTTTGTGGTACCAACAGCCGAACCGAATACATAGATCGCTCCGGGGGAGACGACGCGAACATCGGCTATCTGGGTGTCGGCAACGAAGACTGACTCAACAGGCTGGTCAAAGCGGATAATGACGCCCTGCCCCTTTATCAGTTTCAACGGCTGACCGGTCATCGCATCCACGCTGATTGTTTGCGAGAACGCAGTTCCGTCCATGAAGATCATCGATATTGCGCCCAGAAGCAGAGCACACAGCATCATGCCGCGCCGCAAGCCAAAGGACCGTTTCATATTGAGTATCAGGTATTTCACTATTCTGGGTCCCCCGACCTTGCATGCCGGACTATCCGGCTGTTTCCGTCTGGTCATTGCGTTCAGCCTTCAGCGATGAAGGTTTTTCCGGTGCAGGCAGTGCAATAGTTGCCAGTGATTGCACGTTGAATTCAGAGGCGATTTCTTGATAGGAAAGCACCGGAATATCGACATTCTGGCCAGCAAGAACGCTGTAAATCTGCCTGCGGATATCAATCGATGTCAGCACCGAGCGCTTCAACATCGGGTCGCCGGAATTCAGGAGCGCGCTTACCTGGTCAATGAGCGGCTTCAACACGTCGTCCTGTATATAATTGCCTTGCCTCAAAGCGGTCCGGATCGCTTCTTCAATCTGCCGTGTCAGAATGAACACCGGAATGATCCGGTTCTTCTCCGCACGGCGATGGCTGATCTGCCGTGCCAGACCGCCCCGAACGAGTTCGGCCATCTGATGGGCATTTTCGACTTGCGGTGCATTTTCCACGATCGTTTCAAGGATAGCCCGCATGTTGGTGATGGGCACATCTTCCTCAACGAGACGGCGCAAAACCTCGGAAATCTTCTGCACAGAAGAGACTTCAACCGCTTCCTTCACCAGTTCCCCGTATTGGCTTTCGCAAGCGGCAAGCAGGGCTTTTGTTTCCTGAATGCCGGCAAAATGCGAAGCGTAACGCCGCAAGGCGTGGAACATGATTTCAAGAAGAACAGCATCAGGAGCGTGGAACGTTATGCCTGCATCAATGAGCTGCTGCTCGTGCTGTTTGTGAACCCAATAGGTCGATCTGCGGCCTATGAGCGATCCCGCATCCTCATAGTCTATGCTCATCAAATCCAGATCTGTCGCCGAATCCAGAACAAGCAGATGCTCGGGTTCAATCGCACCCTCGACAATCGGCACACCCTCAAGATCAATGCGGAAATCGTTCTTGTCGCCGTCTTCGGTTGGCCAGAGCTGGGCCTGCGGAATATTGATGCCAAGATCAATGAAGATACGGCGTTTGATTGTATCGGCGCCCGTGGCGAACTTTTCAGCCGAAATCGCTTTACCAAGGTTCTCACCAAGCCAGACTGCAAGTCGCGACATGGTTTCACGCGATGGTTCCGGTGCCGCAAGTTCAACTTCCTTGCTTTCATTTTCCAGCGCAAAGACTGCATTCTCAGCCTTGATCTGACGCTTGCGCATGAATGCAAGGCCACCAGCCACGGCTGCAAGTGACAGGAATACAGTCACGGGCATGCCTGGGACAAAGGCGAGCAGGAAAAGGATGACAGCAGCCAGAGAGATCGCGCGCGGATCGGCACCAAGCTGGCCAATGATTTCGGTTCCCAGATCCTGATTACCGTGTGAGGCAACGCGTGTTACGACTGCACCCGAAGCAACAGAGACAAGCAGCGCCGGTATCTGGGCAATCAGACCGTCACCGACTGTTAACAGCGAATAGGTATGAGCCGCCTCGCCAAAGGACAATCCGCGCTGCCAGATACCAATGCTGAGGCCACCGATCAAATTGATGCCGATAATGATAATACCGGCAATGGCGTCGCCCTTGATGAATTTCATAGCGCCGTCCATGGCGCCATAAAATTGGTTTTCCCGTTCGAGATTCTGCCGTTTAACCTTGGCTTCAGCGGCGTCTATGTCGCCATTGCGCACTTCGTTGTCGATGCTGATCTGTTTGCCCGGCAGTGCGTCAAGTGTGAAGCGCGCTGCCACCTCAGCCACACGTTCCGCACCTTTAGTGATGACCACAAACTGGGCGACGGTAATCACGAGGAAGACAACGAGGCCAACGACGATCTCGCCGCCCACGACAAAATTCCCGAATGTATTGACCACATCGCCCGCGTCCGCCTGGAGCAGGATAAGACGCGTTGTCGTGATGGTAAGAGACAGGCGAAACAATGTTCCCAGCAAGACCACAGAGGGCAGCGCCGAGAACTCCACAGGCTTGGAGATATAGAAGGATACAATCAGGACCATCAGGCTGAAAGCGAGGTTGATACCGATCAACACATCTACCATCACCGTGGGCAAAGGCAGGATCATCATGGCGATTGCCAGCAGCACCATGACCGCGACGATCAGATCAGTACGTTTCGCCGCCATTCGGGCCAGTTGGTTAAGCTGCAAAAGTATCTTCATCGTCACGATCCCGCCGGAGCAGTTGTCGGGGATGCGGATCTTTTGGTCATGAAGTCAGAGAACGTCTCACGGGCTTCCTGATACTGTCCTGCCGTCCACAAGGCACGGCTCTCCAGCGCCGCCAATTCCAGCTCAAACTCCTCACCCAATCCCGCAATGCGATCTATGGTCGTGAGGGCGCGGGCGGCCGCGCCCTGTTCGATGAACACCACGGCGAGCGTCTTGAGAATGGCCACATCATCTGGCGCAACACGCGCTGCAAGCAGCAGGAATACCAGACCACGATCCAGATTTCCTGCCCGCCAATAGAGCCGACCTAATGTATGAAGATATTCGGCGCTTTCACGCTCGCTGAAGTTCAACGGACTTTACCTCTGCAATTCGACCGTTCACATCCCGGCATTTGTCGATTTCTTCCTGCATCAATTCCGCGGCGATGGCGGCAATTTCCGGCCCAAGTTCAAGAACGGGCAAGACATGTTCCAGAATGTGCAGAAGCATTTCTTCGCTATGGAAGCCCTTCAGCTTGCCGATTGCAGATGTGTCAACCCGCGAAAATTTGTCCGTACGCTTGCGGTTTGCATTCTTCCCGCGTTCGTTGAAAAGCTTGGTGCTGCGCAGCGCTGCCTCAAAAGACTGAACATCCGTTGCTGCATTCGCGCCAGCACGATCCCCAACAGCCGGCAACAGCCGCTCCGCCCGCTCCCGCCCTTCTGTACGACGCAGATCAAGCGCCATTGGCCTCTCTCCCCGCCCGTTAGAATGTCAATGTGAATTCTTCGACATTGCGCTTGACGACAAGCCTGTCAGCCCCGATCTCCTTGATGATCCAGCCATCCTCCAGCGCGGCGCCTGTGTAGAGACGCGAACCGTCAGCTGCAATTGCGTAGGGTTTTTCTCCGAACCAGATCGCCTGCAATTTGAACTTTGGTTGAATCTTCTTTGCCACTTCATGCACGCTGCTCGACACGACGTTGTGGCTGCCATACTGGCTATCAAATCTGTACTGGACATCAGCCCATTTTTTCATCTGCGCTGGATCGACTGCGCCATCCACATGGACACGCGAGCCATCCCACTGAACATCCAGGGCACCAAGGCCATTATCCGCCAGCATCTGGTTGAGCACCTGCTGGGGATCAGCCGCAGCCGAAACATCGGGAACAACCTGCGACGCAGCCGCAATTGTCGAATCGGTACGACGACCATCGAGATTGCTGGCAACACCGGCTTGAACAAGTGCGATCGACAAGCCCAATAGCGCGACGCAACCACCGAACAACCCGACTTTGCGCAAAGGCTGAAGATAGGGTTGCAGACTGTGCCGCGCATTGGCTGGACCATCTAGAACCATGGAGACACCGCCAGCCGAGATTTTCACGGGCAGCTTGGTGCGCATTCCCTTACCGATATCAAGTTTAGTGCGGTCATTAATGATCACTTCGCCGCCATGGGCGCCAATAACCACCATTGCTCCAGCGCGGCGAATTGAAAAGTGCCGACCCTCGATCGAGCTGTCGCTCAGAAACAGGTCACAGTCCGTTGACGAGCCGATCTCGCAATCGTCGCCCGAAATAGGAACGGTTACACCGCGATGGACACCATCAAGAACATTCAACGTCAATTCACTTGTGGCGCCAGAAATTTGCTTCATCAACATCATGTGAAACCTGCATTTGTTGTGGTCGCCAGCATTCGCGCCCCATGGCGCGCGCAAAGAAAAAAGAGAGCGGACGGCTTGGGGCCACCCGCTCTCCGGTAGAAATTAGCCAATTTTTGCTTTGGCAATATCCAGCACGCTCTGACCATCCATTGTTGCAAGCTTTGTCTGCGTTGCTTCTTTCTGGATGCGATCAAATGCTTCCTTCAGGGAAGCAAGATTGCTGTCGAAGTTGGTGGATGATGAGGAAGCGTTTACGGAACCTGACTGAGCCATGATGAATCCCTTTTGCGTTTCAATTAACCATCAGCTCGACACTGCGAGCCTTGTTAAAGCACAAATCAGTGCTAACTCACAACTAACAGCATACTCATATGTTGGCAATATTACAGAAAGGAGATCGCACTTACCAATCACTCTTTTGTCTTACAAATATTACAACCCCACCTTGGAAAATTGGAATAATTTATAATTAACATATTGTTTTATAATGTTTTTCCCATAAACGACTGATAATATTGCGACACGCATATGAGGTTTTATCCGCTCACAGCCACATCACAATAACATTGACAGTGAATACTCACAATTGTAATCCTTCAACGGTGAGTTTGCTGAACCGGGATGTGAAAGCGTGGGAGAAAATATCGCCTATTTGGGTTATTCCGCTTTCCTGACGGCACTCGCCGCAGTGGTGGTAATAGCAGGCGTGTCAGCCGCAGCTGCGCTGCCGGAATGGACGAACAGACCTTATAATTATGTGTTGATCAATCAGGACTTGCCAGGAGCCATGAAGGAATTCGGTCGGAACCTTGGATTTCCCGTGGTGCTTGATGGTCAGGTACGTGGCCAAATCCGCGGACAGATCAAAGCGCAAACGGCTGGGCAATTTCTCGATGAACTCGCAGAAGGCAATGGCCTGAACTGGTATTTCGACGGCGCGATTCTTCACGTCAGCCCCAGTGACGAATTCAAGACGCAGGTTATCGAGCTGGGGCGACTCACTGGCGATGTCGTGCTGGGTGAAATGAAACGTATGAAGCTGTACGACGAGCGTTTCTCTATCAACTACAGCAAGAATGCCGCGGCGCTGCGCGTCTCCGGGCCGCCGTCCTATATCGAAGTAACAAGGGAGGTTATCTCAACCATCCAGCCTCCCCCTGCAGCTGACGACGATCCCAGAGTACGCGTGTTTCGTGGTCGCGGTTCAACCGTTGATGAAACCGTTGAATTGCAGTCCGCCCGCAAACGCGTGGATAGCCAGGGATCAAAACCCGCCAACGCGTCGCCCAAAACGACAAACTGAGGAGATTCAAGCATGACTGTAGAACGGACAACAGCGGTCACCCCGCAGCAGGCAACATCACCGGCGGATGATGCGGCACAGAAGCGATTCGAAGAAGAGTTGCAGAACTCAATGCTTTCCGGCGCCACGTCGATGTTCACCCAGTTCATCATGGATATTGCGGGTGATCAAATGAGCGAAGCCAATTCGTCCGAGTAAGTATCAGCCGTAACCCATCAACGAGGTAGTCTCCAATGGTCACTCAAATTGCTCCGGTCAGCGGCGTTTCGCAGCACCAGCTTGTCGAGCCGATCTCGGCCAATCAGCAGAATATCTACGAGCATGTCGCAACGACTATTCAATCAATGCCCCATGGTGCCAGCCCTGTCGATGTTGGCCGCAGTCTCGGCACTGCATTCAAGACAGTTGCAGACCGGCTTGAAAGTGGACGACTTGAAGTTCAACGCTTCTTCGCATCAGGTGACGGAAATGCAGCAACCGCTGGTCAGCCGAAAGATCCGTCTTCGCTGAGCAAGGACAAGATGGGAAACCTCATACAGGGGCTGACCATGTCGTTTGATCTGATGCAGCGCCAACATATGATCGCAAATGTGCCTGTTCAGTTGACCACAAGTGTTCGTGAAACGACACGCGGCGGTGGTTGAGGTCAATAGCAAACCCATGATGCATAAGTTCCAACGCATGGTTCTGGCGCTCGTCGCCGTATGTTTCCTGCAGGCCTGTAAATCGGATCTCTATACCAATCTTGATCAGCGTGAGGCCAACCAGATTGTGGCTACGCTGTTGACGCATGGGATTTCCGCAACCCGCAAGCCGCAGAAGGATGGGAAACTGACCGTCGTCGTCGATGAGGACCAGTTTGCCGAAGCGGTGACGCTGCTCGCCGAAAATGGTCTGCCAAAGGCCGAGTTCGCCACCATAGGCAGCGTGTTTAAAAAGGAAGGTCTTGTCGCCTCGCCGGTTCAGGAACGGGCGCAGATGATCTATGCCCTGAGTGAAGAGCTATCCCGCACGGTTTCGGAAATTGACGGGGTCCTTTCCGCTCGTGTTCATGTCGTTTTGGCTGACAATGACCCGCTCAATCGTTTTGCGGCACCAGCATCGGCATCTGTTTTCATCCGGCATGAGCCGTCGCTCAATATCAATGCATTGATCCCCCAGATCAAAACCCTTGTTGCAAACGGCATTGCCGGCCTCAGTTACGAAAAAGTCTCGGTCATCCCGGTCGCGGCGCCGCAGAAGACACGCGAAGTTCCGCCTGCACTCGAGGTTCGGGAATATATGGGTCTGTGGTTGACGAAAGACAGCGAAAGCCGTGTGTTCTGGATTGCTGCAGCCGTTGGGGCGCTTGTTCTGGCTCTGCTGGGCGCGATCGGATTTCTTCTCTGGCAGCGCCGGGTACCGGTAACCTACGCCCTTGAACCTGCCGATATTGTCAGAAATGGAAAGACACAATGACAGTGTCTAAGCCCGGCAGTCAGGAAACCGCGCCCGTTTGGGACACCTATTTCAACCATACAGTCAGATTTATTCATCCCAGCCGCTTGCTGGAATGTTTTGACGGTATCCTCTTGCCTGAAGGCATTGAGTTTCTGCGCAACGCGCAACGTATCGGTCACAATACGCAGCGCCTGATCCGCGAGCATTTTGGACTGCCTGCCTTACCTGTTGAACTCACCATGGAAGGACCGGACCTGCAGCTATTGCTGATGCCCATCGAGGACGTCAAAGGCTATGAGCTGCGCTTCGGCGCGATGTTTCTGGCAAACTCACTCGCCCAGATCATTCAGTCGGCAGCGGTTCACAGATTACGGGAGACTTTGGGACAAGAGGTTTACAGCCTTGCACTCGCAAACCGGCATCTGGCAATTTCGGGGGACGTCATAACCGATCCAGACGCCTTGCTCGCTGCCATGCGGCGAGATGGCCAAGCCTGTCTCTCTACCTGGCGTGAAAGCATGCCCACCTACATCAATGAATGGTTCCGCCTGAAATATCCCTCCGATGAAGAGATACAACCGGCACATCGTGGCGATGCCGGGAAGCGTGCGCTCGCTATAGTGCGGCATCCATCGAACTCGGTCACCGATAAGGCGGCCGCGTGATGGATTCACCCAGAACCCCAGTGGCTCGGATTGTATCAGCGCGCGACACGGCACTGTGGACTGACGCACAGGAAATGCTTGAAGCAGCGCGAAAGGAAGCGGCTGCAATCCGCAGCGCGGCACAGGCTGCCTTCGATGAAAGCAAGGCAGAAGGTTACCGGCAGGGCCTGCATCAGGGTGAACTGGATGCAGCAATCCTCGTTGCCGAGACTACAACCAAAGTCGACCGTGATCTTGAAGCATTGCAGGAACAGGTTATCGATCTCAGCCTGTCCGTAGTTGAGCAGTTGATTGGCGAGATCGACAATCCGGCTGTTATTGCCAAGCTTGCAAGCAATGCCATTGAGCTTCTGCGCTACGAACGCTCCCTGACCATCTATGTCGCGCCTGAACTTGAGAAGGACGTGGGAAGAATTCTGCATGAGATATCGACCGGTCTTGAAAAAGGCTTGCCTGTCAGAATCACCGGCGATCCCCGGCTGGACAATAAAAGCTGCCTGATTGTCTCTCCAAGTGCCGTGGTCAATGCCGGTCTCGATGCGCAATTGTCCATCATTCGTCAGGCTTTGATCGCAGCACGCGACGAAGCCGAATTCGGAGCAGTCTGACATCCATGCAAAGTGATCTCAGCCGACTCATGAACCGCTTTCAGAAGGCAGCGATCGGTGCGCATCCGCTGCAGGTTCACGGACGCGTGCGCCGGATAACGGGTGTCATCATCCATGCGTCATTGCCAATGGTACGGATTGGCGAATTATGCGAGATACGTGATCCCGTATCCGGTCGAACCATTCCCGCCGAGGTCATCGGTTTCGATAATGATGAGGCCGTTCTCAGTCCCATTGGCGATATGGCGGGCATGTCCACGCGTGCCGAGGTCATCCCTACCGGTAGCATCATGCAGGTGCCTGTCGGACCCGGCCTGTTGGGCTGTGTGGTCAATGCGCTTGGCGAGATCGTCAGCGACAACAGCCACGACCCCGAAGCAGATGCAGACATTCTAGCGCTCTATCCAACCCTCGCTGAGCCGGTGAATGCCCTGCATCGGGATCTGGTTCGCGATCCGCTGCAACTCGGAATACGGGCGATAGACGGACTTTTGACGGTCGCACGCGGTCAACGCATCGGTATTTTTGGTGCGCCGGGTGCCGGGAAATCGTCCCTGATATCAAGCATCGTCAGGGGGACAAAGGCTGATGTCGTGGTCATTGCACTGATTGGCGAACGTGGCAGAGAAGTGCGCGAATTTATTGATGTTCAGTTGGGTGTCGAGGGCAGAAAACGTGCGGTCACCGTCGTTGCCACATCCGACCGGCCCGCCATCGAGCGCGTCAAGGCTGCGCATTGCGCTACCGCCATCGCTGAATATTTTCGCGATGAAGGCAAAGACGTGCTGCTGCTCATGGACAGCGTTACACGTTTTGCACGGGCACAGCGCGAAATCGGGCTTGCCGCGGGCGAACCGGGCACGAGACGCGCCTATCCTCCATCACTGTTCGCCGCCCTTCCCCGCCTGCTGGAACGTTCAGGGCCTGGCGTTGGCGGATCGATCACCGGACTTTATACGGTGCTGACCGAAGGCGATGAGACACTCGACCCGGTTGCGGAAGAGGTGAAAGCCATTCTCGATGGCCACATATCATTGAGCAGCCAACTGGCTGAGAAAAACCATTTTCCCGCAATCGATATTTTGCGCAGCCGCAGCCGATTGATGGACGCTGTTGCTGGTGAAACGCACAAGGCCAGCGCTACAGCAATTCGTGAAATGATGGCTCGTTACGAAGAAGTTGAACTGCTGCTTCGCGTCAATGAATATAAGGCAGGATCAGACCCGGTCACGGATAAGGCCGTTGAAAAACATCAGGCCATTACCAATTTCCTGCGGCAGGAAAGCCACGAGCATTCGACGTTCAATGACACCTTGGACAGGATGTGGGAGCTTGCAAATTGAAAAACCGGCAAAGATTTGAAAAACTTGTCCGGTTGCGAAAAATGCGCCTGCAGATCGCCATCAATGCTCTGTCCGTCCAACAGAGACATGTCAACGACGCTGAATCGCAGAAGCTCAAGGCTCATAACAATATGCTCGAACTCACAGCAGAGTTGAATGCGCGCGATGATGAAAACAGGCGCAATATGACAGGTAATACGGTCAGTCAGGCGACGCTTGAACGATATCACCAGGACATTCAGGACATAGACCGCCAACTTGCCGCGAGCGCCAATGCCCATTCGCGGGCAAGCGCCTATCTCGATCAAATGCGGGTCGACCTTGAAAAAAGGTCAGCGGACTATCTTGCCCGGCAGAAATCGCTCGAACAATTGGAGGCGGCATTTCAGCAGGAGATGAGCGCGGAGGCCCTTTTACGGGCAGAAATGGAAGATGAGGATCGCGACGATTTCCACAGCTCTCCTCTTAACGCAGGGCGGGCCTGATCATGCCGCGCAGCAAAAGAAACACAGCACAACAGCCAGATCTGACGGTTGAGCACCAGCCGTTTCCGGCTGTTTCGCCCGCAGCGTTGCTCGCACACAACGCACTTTATCGGCGCCGTCAGCCGCTAATGACTGAAGTGCGTGGCAGACCACTATCCGTCGGGCTATCGGGCCGGCCTTGGGTAACGAGTGATACGGCGCGCAGCTTTGTTGTTTCCGCAGGAATCTGGAATTTTCAACTGGATTTGCCCGGAAGCCTTGTCGAACAGTTGATGGGTGGACTGTGCAAACCGGGCTCGTTCCATGGACTGTCGAGCCTTCAGCAGTCGATTCTGATCGAAGCAGTTCTTGAAGACCTGCTTTCTCCGTTTGAAGCCGCCGTGTTGAAGCCAATACAGTTCGTTGCGGATGCAAATCTGCATGCGGCGGACATCAAGCTTGATCTTAATGTCGCATTTTCTTCATTCGAAGGAATTGTACGGCTTGGAGTGAATTCAGAGGCAAGCAAACTCATCAGCAGGGCCTGGGATGGATTCTCCTCGCGCGCACCACTCGATTTGAACGACCTGCCGGTTCCCATCCAGTTGTTGGCAGGCGCCCAGACCTTGAGTGTGGCAGAAATCTCCGCCCTGCGGCCGGGTGATACAATCATGAGCGAGGGCGGCACACCGGGGGAGCTATACGCACTTTGTGCAGGCCAGCTTCAGGCCCGCTGCATCCAATCGGAACAAGGGGTCATGCTGACCAGCGGCTGGAGCACGGCCACAATCTCGCGGCCAGATGACAATGAAATTTTCGTTGAAAGGGGAACGGCAATGGACGAAGGGACAATCGAAAATCTTTCTGTTCGCGTCATATTCGAACTCGCGCGCACTGATATGTCGCTGCGCGAAGTGAAGGAGCTTGCCGAAGGCAGCATTGTGCCCGTAGCAGCGATCAGCGAGGGAGCGGTCTCAATCCTCGCCAATGGCAGCAAGATCGGCCGGGGCGACATTGTACGGCTGGGTGAAGGCCTCGGCGTTCGCATCTTGCAGCTCGGCGCAAATGACTGACCTTCAGGGCAATATCCTACCAATTCTGCTGCTCGTTACGTCGATTGGATTCATTCCTCTCGCCATTGTGACAATGACCGGTTTTCTTAAAATCTCTATTGTCCTTTTTCTCGTGCGCAACGCGCTGGGCATCCAGCAATCGCCACCCAATCTGGTGCTGTATGGCATTGCACTTATCCTGACCGTCTATGTCACGGCGCCGCTGGTGGGAAATATTTACCGGGCAGCGGAAACGCAATCGATTGATCTCAGCAATGTTGAGGGCATAACCCGCGCCGCCAATGTTGTGCGCGGCCCCCTGCAGGAACATCTGGCGCGTTATTCCACAGACAGCGAGCGACAGTTCTTCCTGCAATCCACCGAAGGCATCTGGTCGGAGGAAGCACGGGCGAACGTAAAGCCTGACGATCTGGTCGTTCTTGTACCCTCATTTGTAAGCTCGGAATTGTCCCGCGCGTTCCAGATCGGGTTCCTGCTTTACATCCCCTTTCTGGTCATCGACCTCATCGTGTCAAATGTTCTCATGGCAATGGGTATGATGATGGTGTCCCCCACCCTGATCTCCATCCCGCTCAAGATATTCCTTTTCGTTTCCGTCGATGGCTGGTCGCGGCTCATGCACGGACTCATTCTCAGTTACAGGTGAAAATATGCAGACTGCCTTTCTCGCACAGATGCAAACTGCGCTGCTCACCGTTCTCATGGTTTCAGCGCCGGCATTGATCGTGGCTATCGTCATTGGCATCAGCGTCGGCTTGCTTCAGGCATTGACGCAAATTCAGGATCAGACGCTGCCGCAAACGGTTAAACTCGTGGCGGTCATGCTGGTTCTGATCTTGGCTGGTCCAGCGCTCGGGGTGCAGGTCACGTCCCTGGCCAGCCGCGTGCTTGATGAGTTCCCCGCCATGACGCGTTGAGTGCGCTGATGGAACAGCAGATGATCACGCTGCCATTGTTCGAAGCTGGCTACGCCATACTTCTGGCGACGTCGATTGCGATGGCGCGCGGTTTTGGCCTTATGACTATCTCACCCATATTTGTACGGCTAGGCATCACAGGGCCAATACGATCCGGTGTTGCGCTGGCCATTTGCGTGCCGGTTATTCCTGAAGTGATGCGGACTCTCGCCAGCCGGCCTCCAATGACCATCCCGTGGTTGGGCGCGATGATGCTCAAGGAATTCGTCATCGGTTTTGCCATCGGCTTCCTGTTCAGCATTCCGTTCTGGGCGGCAGAAATTGCCGGTGATCTCATCGATTTGCAACGCGGGTCCACCGCCGCTCAGCTTCTCGACCCGCAAGCGGTAACAGAAACCAGTATCACTGGAACATTCTTTGCTCTTGCTGTGATTGTTCTGTTCTTTTCGTCGGGTGGTTTTCTGGTCCTGCTCGACAGTTTCTATAACAGTTATCGGATATGGCCCGTGACCGACTTCGTGCCTGTTCTCACAGGGGCGACCTTGCCGCTTTTTATCGGAACCGTGAATGGCATGATGCAGATGGCGCTCGTTCAGATTGGGCCCATCGTCCTCGCCCTACTGATCGCGGATCTGATGTTGGCCTTTCTCTCGCGCATGGCGCCGCAGCTTCATGTTTTCGATCTGTCAATGGCAGTCAAGAACCTGATATTTGCGCTGCTGATCGCACTATACGCCGTTTTTCTTATCCCGCAGATGCAAACCGAGCTTGGCCGGTTACGTCAAAACGTCGACACTTTTTTTGAGATCAAGCCTGAGAACACGCGATAGATGCAGAAGCTCTACCGGGCGTTTTGTTGATCAGCCGAGTTCTTGACGACGAAGGGCCTGAAAAACGAGACCGGCGGTGCAGGTACCACGGCGCGTTTTTCGAAGATACGGCAAACGGTTGTGGCTTTGGCAATCGGACGGCCGTCATCACTTGTTATGGTTACATCCACAACAGCCTGAGTGCCCGTGCGATGCACTATGGTCGCGTTAGCATCAAGATAGCGGCTATCACCCAGCGATAGAAACGTGATGTTCAGCTGTGTTGTCGCGCAACCGGCGATAGAAAGATTCCCTGCCCCCAATACCGCCGCCGCCGATCCGGCAACTTCGATCAAGGCAGCAATTGCACCGCTATGAACATTGTTTGGTATTTGGGTTACATCTCCCTGAACCGGGAGTCTCATCTTTACCGTATCACCATGAGCAGAAAGGAACATGATTCCAAGACTGCGTGCAAAAGGTGTCCTCAATAGAATTTCGTCTATCCATTCTCGGGCAAGTGACCGCATTTGGCTGGGATCCTGTTTCAGGGTGACTGCAACGAGGAATGCCACCTAATTCGTAGGGTGGCACCCTTTTGGGAGGGGCAACATGACATCGCAGTTACCGTTTGGCGATTACCTGCGAGGTTATGTGTGAGATACATTTTTCAAGAGAACAAAAATTCCAGACAAACTCTCCAAAACGATTTGGCCATTAGACGATAGTGTTGCTCCACGTCTAGGTCAAAACAATTTCTCTTAACATTTGTGAGACATCTTTGAACGTATTCAACCATAAAACTGTCATGAAATGATACACGTTCAATTTTTTTGAATATGAAAGATTGCTGTTGCAGCCGTGCAAATGCTGCATGCGCTCTCGAATCACAATTATTATGGAATACACATATACGCCTTCAGCATGTGCATAGGCGTTAAAAGATATAGATATGACACTGGAATAACAGAACAACCGGGTTCAGTGTGCGTTTGAACCCGGTCGAAACTTGGATGCTTTACTAAGCAAACGTCTGCTCAAATTATATCAGGCAGCCTTGATCTGGCTCGAACTCCAGAAATAGGAATACTTCTTGTCGACCTTGCTGCGTTCGATTTCATTACGGCCAAACATCGTCGACAGTGCTGCACCAACCTGATTGATGCTGTGTGGATAGCCATGATCGTTCAATGCTTTAACGATTTCGCCGATGCCATGCGGCTTATCAAAGAAACCGTCTTCACGAATCTTTTTAACACGTTCGCGGCAAGAGCCGCCTGAGGCCATGGTCGATCTTACGCGCTTTCGGGCTCCGGCTGTGCCGACAGATTTTGCAGAGGCAACCGCCCGCAGATTTTCCTGCAAGCCAGCCTCGCCGTCAGCATGACCGTCTTCGCCGAATTTTGATCGCTCCAAAATAGGCATAAGCTTGTCGAGATAGGTTCTGACGAATTCATCTTCCCCTTCAAGCTCGATTGTGAGTGATTGTGTGTTAATTAGTACTTTCGCGTTCGACATTTCGATATACCAGCTACCCCAAGTGTTTGAGATTAACATAAAACATATTAGTTAATAAGCCAATGCTTCCGGTGCATGGGACCGTTCACAAAAAGTCATATCTCTCAAACGATGGGGAAAATAAGGCGTTTCATCGGTTGCACCACCTTCGATCCAGAACAGCGTTGTGAGCAATGGCATCTGAATGACTAATCGCAGGGGACATCATTATGAACTTAGGCGATAAACTGAGGCGACTACGCGTCACCAGCAATGTTACACAATTGGAATTGGCACTGCGTCTGGGAATTTCACAGCGACATGTGAGCTTTATAGAAAGGGACCGCTCCCGGCCGAGCCAGGCTCTATTGACCAAATGGTTGACCGAACTCAATGCGCCGGTTTCTGTAACAAACGCGATGCTGCTCTTAGCCGGATATACCGCGCTGCACTATACACAGGTAATGAAATCGCCTTCTTTGAGAGGCATGCGCGGTGCAATCGAAGCGCATAGTCCAATGCCTGCGCATATATTCTGTCCAGAATGGCACATCATGGAAATCAACCATGGCGGGAAGTGGTTATGTAGCGAACTGATGCCTGACTATATGAACCGCTTGGGCGGGGCTGCAGCGCACATTGACATGATCGATTGCCTGACTGCCGATGACGGCATGCTGTCACAATTGCTGGACCCGGTCTGTGTGGCTCTGGCGTTCCTGAACCAGCTTCGCGTGGAGGAATGGGTAACACCGGATTTACGCCCTCGGATCGATCGTTTTGAAAAAAGCCTATGGAAGCGTTTCAACATCTCGACCCAATCCCGTGTGAGCGAAGCGGTGGATACGCATCTCGTATTGCGCTTCAACAGCCGGTTTGGTCCTTTGTCGTTCTTCACAATACAGACCGTCCCCGGTTTGCCTCAGGATGTCACAATATCATCCCCGCGGGCCGAATTGTGGTTTGCTGATGACCAGAAAACCCGTGAGATTATCTATGCGAACTGCCCGCCCGTTCCTGATAACAAGGTTCAAGCAGGATAAAACTGCTTGAACCTGTTAGTTGCAGAAATATCCGATCAGGCAGAGAGCGGTATATCCATCCTTCTGGCATCCACGTCCAGCAGCGTCACCATATCCGCGGCCGAATTGCGCATGTTCTCCCAGGCAAACACCGAACTGCTCGGTCCGGCCGCTTCGTACTGGGCTCGCTCCCTCGTACCGGCATAGGCTGGGTCGAGCATCACCTTTGCGCGCTGCAGGTGAAAACTCAGTTCGTCCTCAACACTGCCCGATCCTGTTGGCATATTGAAGTTGATAGGCTTCAGTCCTGCGCGTGCCGTCGGGGTAATCACAGGCGCCGTTGAAGGCGGGATTATTGTTGTCGGCCGTGGGGGCAAGGTGCTTTTTATCGCGGGGCCGGGAGCCAGTGGCTGCTTATCGCTGAATACCCAAGTCGACAATTCAATCAACTTGTCCAGATTGGATTTATCGTTGCTCTTGTCCTTGCTCTCGGCAAAGAAGGAGTCAATCAATATATAAAATGGTACCGCCACACTGGTTGCGATCCCGAAAAAACGCATCCCTTCATTGACGCGGCCCGGCAAGGTCGGCATCCATTTTGGCGGCCGCTGGGCGGCATACCATGCGAGTCCTCCGATAGCCTGCGCACCGTACAAGGCAGATTTCAAACCACCCTCTGGCATTGATGCGGCGACACCACCAAGCAATGCAAAACCGGGCAGACTGAATTTCCAGGCGGTTTCATCGCTCGCCTTGTTCATATCGTCTTTTTTCTGGTCCAGCTGCTTTATATTTTCCTGTTTTTCAGGCGTCATTGGACTTTTGTCCATCTTGATATCCGCAGCGTTCTGCACAGCTTTCAGATAGGCCGTCTGGATCAGGACAGCTGGAAGTGCGCGCAAAACGTTACCCGTATCCTGAGCAAGCCATTGCGCAATATTCATATGGCTTGAATGTGAGCTTAGCATGATTGCCGCAAGCGCATTGGCCGGGGCAGCCAAGGCGCCAGCTTTCAAGGCAAAGCCCAAATGCGTTTCGGGAGACATGGAACTGCCGACAAGCTTTTCGGCCCTCTTCCAGTCGATTGTGCCCTTGAACTCACCCTGTTCATGCTCGAACTTGTCGAGGAGATAACCATGAAGATCATCATAGGCTTTGCGGGCATCTTCAGTGCGCGAATACCGATCATAGGCAGGGCCGAACTTATCCGGGTCCAAAGCCCCTAAATCTTCTATTCGCTGCTGTGCTGTTGCGACATCATTTGGATCAACACTCTTGTCAACCTTGTAGTTGACCCGCTTGTTCATGGCATTGAGGGTCTTCTCTTCTGAGACGCTGGGATGTTTCAATTTGTCGGTATCAATTTTGGGCAGAATCGGCTGGTCCGCTTTTGAGACGCCATTGCGCGCGTCGCGATATGCCTTCCCCAACGAAGCTACCTCCTTGAGGGTTGCAATAAGGAATTCTTTTTGTTCTGCCGATGGTTTTGCAGCACCCTTTGTTCCAGCGCGTGCCAACAGCTGCTCGGCTCTCTCGACCGCGCGTTTCTCGTTTCCAACCATGGCATACCCGAAGGCACGCTGGACGCCATGATTGTTTGACCACCAGGCATATTTTGAAACATTGGAGCGAACAGAGAGAAAAACAGCCGAGTAAGGCCCGCCAAGCGTGTTGGACACCTCAGATATCCCCAATGAACGTTTGAGCGCTTCAGCACCGATATTCGCGCCAGCGACACCTCCCTTGATCCAACCCGTTCTTAGTTTCGGAGGACTGCGCTCGCTCATCACATCAAGAAGTTCATGCCTCTTCTCGTTTGCGCCGCGCCGCCTCTGGGCATAAAGCAAAGCCGAAAGATGTTCGTCCGTCTCCAATTTATCCGGATTAACAGCCTTTGCCTGCTTTCTGCGTAGAGCTTGCAAATCCTCCGGGCTTAACAGAGCGATCTCTTCATCAGACAGCTTCTTAATTTCCTTGGGCTTGGTCGTCAGCGTAATGACTGGTTTGGAAGGTCCATCTGGCGCAGCAACATTTGTCACGCCCACAGGCGTGCTTTCGCTGCTTGCCACGGCGGTCTGCACCGTTTGTTTGGGCCCTGATGTACTTGGGCGTCGCTTTCTGGCGGTTTCGAGCGCTGCCAGCTGCTCGTCACTCAGGCTCTGCCGGGCCGCCTTTCTGACACTCTCGGCTTGCACAGGAGTGAAATTTTCGAACTCTCTCGGCTCAAGCCGCGCAAGCTGACCCGGCAGCATCGAGCCGATCTGCTCGGGCGTAGTGTCTGCTGTGATCTCAGGCTTGTTATAGGTGATTGGACCAATACCTTTGTTTGGATCGGTTCCCGCATGCAGAGGATTTGCCAATCCGGGGATATCAAAAGGCTCGGGACGTGGTCCAGCATTGGGGTCTTTGCCCAAATGCCGTTGATAATCGCTCCATAGCTCGCCCCAGTCCTTTTCGCGTCCGGCAGCAGACAAGTTGCGTGGTTGCTTTGACTGCGCAAAATCAACGAAATCTTTTACATTGTTGACCACTTGAGCATCATCAAAGCTCTGGGAATTGAATTTATTGGTCTTGAGTTCCGGAAGCACTGGTTGGATGAATGCCGGGTTCGAGGCACCGCCCTCCTCCGACGCGCCTTTGTTTGGCCGCGTCATCAACAATCCGCGTATGCCGAACCCCGTTCCAACGGCACCTGTGGCAACGCCGGCAATTGTATTGAAAAGATCAAGACCCTTAAGGTTGCCCGAAGCAATATCATGCACTGATACGCCCACCATCGGAACACCGATGCTAAGCGATGACCAGTCCAGTCCTCTTGCGGTGCGATTGAGTTTACCGCCATTGCTCATATATTCGGCGGCTTTCAGAGCCATTGGTGAATCCACCTTGAGGGCGCCGATACTGCCTCTGGCCGCCTGCAATGCCGACATGTCATCAACCGCGCGGAACATGCCGAGTGTGCGCAATCCGCCGGCTGCCATGGGAATGAACGAGCTTGCCACCGATCCCATGTTCATCCAGGATTCCGAGTCACCCCATTCGCCGCCATGCTGGAGGTGGTTGACCTGCCGTGCAATCGCCCGACCGCCGAGATAGGCACCGCCGGTCATGGCAATGGGCGCAGCAACCGGCGCAAACGGTGGAATGAAGGATGCAACTGTTGCAACCGTAGTGATCGTCCCAACCACTGGATCGATAATTTTTTCCGCGACAGTGAAATTGCGTGCGCTGACAACTTCGAGCGGAATAGTTGAATCAGGGCCTTTTCGCATGTCGAGACTGCGCGGCACCACGAGGCGCCCGCCCTCGCCAAATTGGGTATTGTTGTCCTGAAAATCTTTCAGATTCTCAAAGCGCTTGCCTGTTACGTCGACATAATAAACCTTGCCGCCGCCTTCTTTTACCGCAACAAGCGCCGTCTGCTGGGAACCCTGATCCTCGCTGACATGGAACATCGGAACGATTTTGTACTGGACGTTGTCACCGGCAATGTCATGAATTTCCCCGGTGATTTTTCCAAGAGTTTCGGCGTCTTGACTTGCATTCAGGCCCAACGCCTTCGCAACCGTGGTGTCAAGCTCGTTTCCGGTTTTTATGGATTTGAAATCATTGGTGTAACCAGCTTTGTTAAGGTCATTGAATTTGAGCTGATATTCGCCGAGAGCCTCATCCTTGTGCTTTTCAAGATAGGCATATTCCATATTCTTGGCATAATCGTCGGAGCCTTCGTCGACCATGAGTTTGATCGGTTGCGTCAAGGCAAAGTTCAAGCGATTGCGTGCGACATTGGCCTCGTCGCGGGCGCGTTCGGCTGACTGCTTCTGGTTCGTAGCGGTGTCCAGTGCAAGCTGCGCATTAGCCACTTCCGGATGCACCCACATCCATTGCCCATCCATCTGGATGCGAACCGACTCGCCATTCGCCGGAGCATTTTCCGTACCATTGCCGAGCGGCGTCGTGTAACCGGCATTGACCACATTGGGCCCATTGGTCTTGTTGCCAGCCGGTGCGTCTGGTGTACCTGGACCATATTTCGTAATGGCGTCATCGCGGGCTTTTTTCAGTTCCGGAATGGTTTTTTCCAGATCCTTGATCTGAAGACCGAGATCATTGATCTGGAGCTTTTTGATTTGGTCGCCACCCGTAATAACCGCGCTTTGAGCGCTCCTGAGACCACCCAGACCGCATTGTCCCTCTGGGCCATCGACAAGCGATTGCCACTGTTTGTTCAGCTCGCGGTCCTTGACTTCACCGCGTACATTCTTGTCACTGCGGGCGAATGTGAGCTGGATGCGTTTCGTGCCACCATGCTCATAGGTTGTCTCGACATAAAGCTGATTGTTTTTTGCGTCCTCGACAACCTTCTGATCCGTTATCTTGCCGAGATAATCGCCACCATAGGTGCTGTTCTCTATGCTCCAGTCATAGCGATCCGGATTCTTCCGGCGGTCTTCCGCTATTATCTGCTGCTTTATTCCCTGGCCTTTTACCTGCAGATCGGCTGCGGTCTTGTTGGCATTATGATAGTTTTCATAGATGCCTGCGGCATCCACATTTTTTCCCGCCTTGTCCTGTTGGGACAGTGCCTGATCAAGCAGTTGCTTGGCTTCAGTATTTTCCTTCGTGCCCGGTTTTGTGGCAGCGAAATTTTCCTGTCTCATACCAACCAGATAATCAGCAAAGGCTTTGTCACCATTGGCGGTATGTGTATTAGCCTTGGCAAACAGGTCATTCACTTCGGCATTTTTGGCATTCCACTCGATCGTTGCCGTTTCAGGATCGTAATGAGATGATGAGGACGTCGCTACGGTAGCGTCTTTTCTTACCGGCGGTGGCAATTGTCCCTGCTTGGTAATTGCCTCGCCCGTAAGCCGCTCGGCTTCGGCATATTCTTTCGCGGTCGTGCTTGATGTCGTTACCTGCTTGTCGGTGGCGGCAAGCTGTTGCCGCGCTTCATCAAGAGTGCCTGTGCCCTCCGGCCTGACCCAGCTCAATTTGTGCGGCGCCAGAGATCTGTCGAGAATCTTCGCCGCCCCATTCATCGCTGACTTATAAGCCGGATCAAGGGCATAGATATTCAACTGATCGTCGGCCTGCTTGATCTTTGCCGAGGTCTCGATCAGCTTGGCGCCAGCCGTGTTTTCCGCAGCCATGGCCTTGGCAACCTCAGGATCAACCCAAAGTTCGCCAACCTGAACCCAGGGCTTGCCGGATGGAGCCAAGGGCTGTGCAGGGGTCGTTGACTGCCCTGCTCCGTACTTATCAATCGCCGCTTTCGTGTCTTTTGCCCTGGCTTGGGCCGCCGCATCAAGCTCCTGATAGTTCTGCCCCAGCAGCATGGCATCAATGCTGGTTTTGACAACCGCACCCTCTTTCGCTTTTGCCGGATCAGTGCTGTTTGGATTGACGTCAAACAAGGTTCTGGCGAGCGACGCTTCGGGCGTTTTGGGTTTTATGGCAATCTGAATGCCATCGGCCTCGCGCACGAGGGTCGCGGTACCATCTGGCGCTGTGGTCAGCGTATAGCCGTTGAACGAAAGCTTTTCAGTCTTGCGGGTTTCATTGCCAACCTTCTCGGTCGTGGTTTCCTTGACCCGCTTTTCCTTATCGACAACAGTCTCTGTAACCTTGCCGGTTTTGGGATCTTCGACGCGAGTGGTGGTTTCCCCCTTTTTCTGGTCGTTGACCGTGCGACTGCTCGTGCCATCGCCATACTGGCTCTGCGTTACTTCTTTGCCATCGGCATCTGTAATTTTCGATGTGGTGCCACCATGCTGGAAATCTTCATAATGCGTGGCGACGACCTTGCTGGTTGCCTTATCGATGATCTCCGTCGTTTTGACATCACCATTATTGCTGGTTGGATCGGTGGTCTTGATCTGCAGACCTGCCGTCTCCAGCCCTGATGTCACGTCCGCAGTCTTCAGTTTGCGTTCCGCGGCAATCTGCTCGATCGTTTTTCCGCCCTTCACATCAGCTGCCAGCAATTTGGGATCAACGGGAGGCGGAACATCCTTTTTCGTTGCCACTACATTTTTGAAATTGGTTTCTGCAGGATCAGCAATGGGCTCGATTTTCGGAATGACGAGAACAACGCCCGGTTCAATTACCTGATCGACGCGCAACTTATTGGCCTTGGCGATAGCCTGTCCGCCATCCGTATGCCCCAGCGCCTTGGCAATCACCTGCGGCGTTTGCCCCTTACTGGCAGTATAGGTGGGTTTTGCGGCAGCTGCCGCGGCGGCAATCGCATTCTGGCGCAGGATTTCAATGTCACGAAAGAACTTTGCAAACGAAATACCGTCGGGACCAAACATGAAATCACCTTTGTCTCGGGCAAAGCCCAGTTGCTCTGCTTTGCGGCCATCGAAACGCCGGCCCAGGATACTCATCACAACTCATACAACATGTGATAAATTATTGTGAGTATTTTGTGAAAAAACCCAGCAGGTTTTTGATTACAAAACTTACAACTTCCACATTACGGAGAGCCTCTCACAAAAGCTCCCTGCTCACGCTCAGCCCGTGAAACCCTTGCCAAACAACCTCTGTGCATACCATTGCAGGTGATCCGGTACGGGTTCACCGTCGAAACTTGTGCCTTGCTCCGAATAGGTCTGCACGCATCCATCCGTCGTTTCTCTGAATGAAATCGTTACCGTACTGAGATAGATGAGCCTGTGACGACGTTTTATTGTGAGCACATATGTGATGCGCTGGCCCTCGGCGATTTCTTCGTAACGCATTTTTGCACGGTACCATTTGCCATCAGGGGTGCCGAAGCCGAAGACCGTTTCGCTATCTAGACGAAAGTCAAAGCTGACATAGGAAAACAGATTTCCGGCTCGGTCCCGCCTCAGATGCAGATCAACAGGACGGGACCATTCGCCGAACGCGGCCTGTGGCGAGATGCCCAGACGTCTCTCAAAAACAGCTGTCCCACGCTTTATCGCCCGCACCGGCGCTTCCTCCGGATTCTCAAGCTCAATGCCTGGTCTGGAACTGGCCATCTCAAACAAGATGCAACTTCGCAGGATCAAGAGTGATGTTGATCTCGGTTCTGTCAGGATGCCGGATCGATGACGTGTACTCGACATAGAACAGGCGTCCGATGGGCGTTTCGATGCTGTACAACACACGGTCCCCCAGAAAAGCTGCTGAAGTGATCATGCTCGGCATGCCTTCATCAGCGTTGGTTGAAAATGAGATCGCAGCCGGACGAATGACCAATGTTGCTTGGCCTTCCGATACATTGCTCCCCGGCACCGTAAACCTGTACTCACCGATCTTGGCGACCCTATCCCCGTTCGCAACCGTGCTGGCGATACAGGAAATCAAATTGGCTTCACCGATGAAACTGGCAATGAACGCCGATTGGGGGCTGTGATAAAGGTCTGCCGGGGAACCTGCCTGCGCAATCTTGCCCTGCTCCATGACGATGATGCGGTCAGACACCGCCATCGCTTCTTCCTGATCATGCGTCACGTAAACCGTTGTGACGCCAATCCTTTGCTGCAGTGTGCGGATTTCCTCGCGCACATATCGTCTCAGCTTTGCATCCAGATTGGACAATGGCTCATCAAGCAGCAAAACCTCAGGTTCGAGCACGATAGCACGGGCAAGGGCGACGCGTTGTTGCTGCCCCCCGGACAATTCACTCGGAAGACGGCCCCCAAAACCTGCAAGTCCGACAGTTGAAAGCGCATCCTCAGCTTTTTCCCTTGCCAATGGTGTTTTCAATCCACCCATGCGTAAGCCGTAGGCCACATTGTCCAGCACCGTTAGATGCGGAAACAATGCATAGGACTGGAACACCATGGAGACGTTGCGGTATGTTGCTGGAAGCCTCGAAACATCCGTTCCGCCGATGACTATCGTTCCCGTGCTTGGCAATTCCAGCCCGGCAATCATGCGCAAGGTTGTTGTTTTACCGCAACCGCTCGGACCAAGCAGCGTCACCAGTTCTCCGCGATCAATATCAAGATCGAGACCATTGACGGCCTGTACCGTGCCGTATTTTTTGACGACATTCCTGAAGACAATGCTGCCGCGCGCATCATTCAGATTGATGCTGGTCTGTTCGGAGGCTTGCCAATTTGTGTCCAGTTTCATTTTCTATCCTCGTTCCGTTCAATCAGGCGACAACAGGACGGGACAGTTGCTGTCCGATCCTGTCTTCCCGGCGTAAACGCCGTTTTCCGAATGCGACTTGAAGAACTGTGACCACCACCAGCATGACCATGATGAGCACTGTGGAATAGGCAATTGCCAAGCCATAGCTGCCGTTCTCAACCAGCCCAATGATGTAGGCCGTTGCCATGTTGTGATCCGCACCCACCAGAAAGATCACCGCACTGACCGAGGTGATTGCGCGGATGAAGCTATAGGCAATGGCGGAGACGATAGCCGGACGCATCAGTGGCAGTACAACATGCCGCAAGGTCTTGAAGCTGTTCGCACCCAGCGTCAGCGATGCCTCATCCAGACTGTTGTCGAGCTGTTTCATGGCGGCAACACCGCCGCGAACGCCAACAGGCATGTTACGGAATATGAAGCACAGAACCAATATCGTGCCGGTGCCCGTCAGCTCTATCGGTGCGTTGTTGAACGCCAGAATATAGCTGACGCCGACCACTGTTCCGGGGACGGCAAAACTGAGCATTGTCAGGAATTCAAATGTGCTTCGTCCGGCAAATTTCTGCCTTACCAGAAGCCACGCTGTGAGGAGACCAAGACCAGCGGTCAGCGGAGCGGCGATGGCGGAAATACTGATGGTTGTCCAGAACGAATCCCAGGCCGCACCCTTCCACCAGATACCCCCATCGGACCAGCTGACTTCAAACGCCTCTTTATAGTGAGCCAGTGTGAGGGTGTGATCCTGCCCCCAGAGCTTGACCACGCTGCCATAGAAAACCATGACATAGATGAGGGTCGTGAAGAGCATCCATGGCAGCGTGAGGCCATAGACAATGACCTTATGCCCGCGCGACAACATGCTGTTTGCGCCATTATCGGCCTTGCCTGTGATGGTCGTGAAATCAGTACGCCCGAGCCATCTTTTCTGGATTATGAAGACAGTCAATGTGAGTGCCAGAAGGATGAGTGACAAAACGGCCGCGCGCATCATATTGGCTTGAGCGCCGACAATGGCGAAGTAAATCTCCGTCGACAGCACATTATCGCTCCCGCCAAGCACCACGGGGTTGCCGAAATCCGCCAAACTTTCGATGAATGCCAATAGAAATGCATTGGCTATTCCCGGCTTCATCAGTGGCAGAGATACAGTGCGCAATGTTGCTGACAGATCGGCGCGCAATGTCTGCGATGCTTCCTCGAGCGAGGGACTGATACCCTGCACAACGCCTGTCAGCACAAGAAATGCGATTGGCGTGAAGGCCAGTGTCTGGCCAAGCCAGATGCCCCAAAGGCCGTACAGCCAGCGGCTGGCTTCCAGCCCCAGAAGGTTGGAAATCGTATCGGTGACAAAGCCGGCGCGACCAAACAGCAGAATCAGGGCAAGGCCAATCACGAATGGTGGGGTGATGATCGGCAGAACAGCCAGCGCGCGCAAAAGTGGTTTTCCGGGAAAGCGCGTGCGGCTCATCAGGAGCGCAAAGGCCAGGCCAAGAATGGTCGTGCTTGTTGCTGTGAGAAGTCCCAGAATGATCGAATTCACGGCGACGCCGCACCTTGATCTTCCGACAAGGCAACCAATGCTCCAGATATCACCACCGGTTGCAATATGCAGAGCGCCAAGCACATTGAATGTGCCCTGCTTGTTGACAAATGCCTGAACCAAAATCTGCGCAATCGGATAGAATACAAACAGCAGGATCAGCGCGCATACAAAGGCAATCGACGAGACGACAAATGCATCACGATTTCCCTTGCCAAGGCGGGACCAGAGATTGGTTGCCGACAGAAAGAGCACTGTAAGGATAATCGTCGAGCCGTATCCGAATGAACGCATCGGGCCAGCGCCTGCCATGGCGTGAATGATAATCGCACACAACGCAAAGATCGTTGCCGCCATAGAAAACATGGCTAGGCGGCGCGACAGCTGGGGTGTTGACCCCACGGCAACAAGCAACAGGAGCACAATTGCCGGAATTGCCATTGCCGCATCGGAGAACAGGAACAAGCGAAGCAATCCCGATGCTCCTGCTTCCGACAGAAGACCACCGGCCTCGATCCAGTCCAGTTCGAATATGCCGTAGTCAACGCCGTACCAAGGCAGCAGGCAATAGGCCGCCAGACCCAACATTGCGATGAGTTGAAGTGAGCGATTCATGATGTCTGTCTTGAAATCGGAGCCTCACCGCAGTGAGGATCACAGTTGTCAATGATGCCGGGTGATTAGCCTATTGCGAGTCTGCGGCCTTGATCTCCGTGGCAAAGCGCGAGAGTAATCGATTGCGTGTGTCTGACGCGCCGTAAATGGCAAAATCATAGTCAATCAGCTTCAGGGACGAGATGTCAGGCGCACCATCGGGAACCTCGGATTTGGCATTGGAGGGCACCTGATTTTGACCCGATTTCTTCCCTGTCGCCTGCCCTTCCGGACTTAAAGCATAATCAACAAAGGCTTTTGCGCTTTCGAGATTTCTCGCGCCTTTGACGATGCTGACGCCACCGATTTCATAGCCGGTTCCCTCGCACGGAGCGACAATCTCCAGCGGAAAACCCGCCTGTTTCAAGGTCACAGCATCATGCATGAAGGCAATGCCAATCAGGGTTTCGCCGCGTGATGCCGCTTTGACAGGTGCCGACCCAGATTTGGTGTAGCTATTGATATTGGCATCGAGTGCCTTGAAATATTTGAAGCTTTCGTCCTCACCGAAAAGCTGCACGAGGGTCGCAAGTGCGGTATAGGCGGTGCCTGAAGAAGCGGGATTGGCGATCTGGATTTCACCGCGATAGGCCGCGTTCGTCAAATCCTTCCAGCAACTTGGCGCCGGTAATCCCTTCTTCTTCAGGATATCCGCATTATACGCAAAACCAAGTGCGCCCGCGTAAATGCCCGAAGCGCGTCCCTTGGATATCTCCTCGAAATTGTTGGCCCAGCCCAGGAGATCAGCCTTGTTTGGCGAGACATACTTTTCCAGCAGATCCTCTTCAGCCGCCTGCAGCTGTAAATCTCCAGTGCCGCCCCACCAAACATCGACCTTGGGATTATCTTTTTCCGCGCGGAGCTGAGCCAATATCTCGCCAGTGCTTTTTCTGACCATCGCAACCCGGATACCGGACTTTTCTTCAAAACTCGTCTTCATTTCAGCGCACCAGCGTTCATCCGCGCCGCACAGCACACTCAACCGTTCGGCTGACAGCGCACTACCCGTGGCCACAAAAAAGATCGCGGCAGTGAAAAGAAGCTTTTTCATCATAGTCCTCCCCGAAAATCCGCAAACGTCAAAGCGTTCACATGTTCTCACATAAGAGAGTAATGAGGGCATCCGCAATCTTCATTTCATTGCCTGCATGACATCCCGGGAGGTATTTCCTTTCAATTATTACAATACTTAGTCACATACCGTTGTCATTGGCTTGCTGACAAAGCTCATTATTCATATTAGAACACACACTGTGATTATGACTCAGGAGGGAGGACCTGTTTTGAATATTTCACCGGTTCGAATTCTGATTGTCGAAGACGATCCTGATATGTCCGAGGTCATCGCTGATCTGGTGGAATCGGAAGGCTGGGAAGCCATCCGCGTCTTCTCTGCAGAAGAAGCGCTCGAAAGGATCGACGACACGTCAATCTCCCTGCTTCTGGTGGATCATAACCTGCCCGGCATTTCAGGCCGTTCGCTGGCACAACGGTTTCGCCGTGACACCGACAAAGGCATTATCATGGTGACCGCAGCGGGCAGCTCGGTTGACCGCGTGCTGGGGCTGGAAACAGCCGCTGACGATTATGTGGTAAAACCATTTGAGCCGATTGAGCTGGCTGCACGTATTAAAGCAGTTCTGCGGCGGTCCACAATGACGAGCCGCATTTCGGACCAACCGGAAAGAAATGAAAATGCCAAAGCCATTAAAATTGGCGACTGGCTGATCGATCTTGACGCGCGTCTGGCCTACTCCACCAGCAATCCTGTTGCGACGCTCACAAACTCTGAATTTTCCCTGCTGGAAATTCTGGCGGCAAAACCTGGGGTGCCTATTGATCGCGTTGAAATCCTGCATCGTCTTGGCTCTGATGGGCGGCTCTATATCGACCGCAACATCGACGTCCTGGTCTTGCGGCTAAGACGCAAGATTGAGCGCAATCCATCCATGCCAAAGCACATCAAAACCAATCGCGGAAAAGGCTATATGCTGGTTCTTGATGCGCCAGAGCAGGCTGCACCGTGACAGCGGACAGGTTCCTCAATTCCATTGCTTTCCGCATTCCCCTCGCCATCGGCTTCATCTGTACACTTGTGCTCCTTCTGTCTCTCATGGCAGTGAAAAGCCTGACGGATGCCAAGACCCAAATGACGTCCTATGGCGTGCAGACCTATGCGGATCTTGCGGTGGCGTCCAACATTTCACGGCAGGCATCGGCCCTTCTTTCCTCAGCGCCCTTTATACTCAACACGACATCACCCTACCGGCTCTCTGACGAAAGCCTGTCCATTGCCGAACAGATCGATTCCCTTAGCGGATATATCGCCCGCAACGGTGCAGAATCCGGAGCAAGCCCTACACCGGGCACAAGTGAATTGGTCGATGCACTGCGATTGGTTCGTGAAACCACCCTGAAGCTTGCTGCAGCCGCAGAAGAGGCACAGCTCTACAAGGACAAGATTGCCCGCAGCGTCGAAACAATTCGCCACTTCGAGAGTAAAGATCCAGAACCAGACCTGCAATTGAGGCAATTCGCGCTGAATGCGGCTTCAGCCGATAGTCTGTTCAGCCTCGGTGAAATGCGCCGGTCCTATCTTCGCCGTTCCGCGTCGATGCAGACGGCTGCCACCGGTGGACAGCAATTATCATCGGTTCAATACAGCATCTACGACCAGATCTTTCAAATGCGCGAGATTTATCTGCGCCGTTTCATCGAGGTGCGCAGCATATTGAGTGAAATGCGTAAAGCATCACAGAAGCTCACAGCCGGGCTTGAACAGCAGAGCCAACTGCTTCGCAGTGATTTTAACGCTGGCGTTGCGGCAGTGTCCAACAATCTGGACAGCATACGAACCTTTGTTCTCGCAACGGTACTGCTTGTGATCATACTTTGTGTTGTTACTGTTTATTATTCCATCAGCCGGGTTTCAGCGGGGATAGCCCGAATTTCCGATGCGCTGAACCGATTGGCCAGAGGCGAAAGAGATGTCCGCCTTCCTCTTGTCGGTACGAATGAGACGGAGTTGCAGGATCTTATCCGGGCATTTAATGCCTTTAAAAGCAGCGTCGAGCGTTTCAATCACCTGCATATCAGAGCCACGCGGGCTGCTCGGACCATCCGCTGGACATTTCGCAGTATGAATGAGGGTATCGCCCTGTTTGATGCAAATGGAAAAGCTATGGCCATGAACCGGCGCATCGTCGAATTTGCTGGCGCCGGAGCAACGGTTCGCACCTGGAGCCTGCAACAACTGGCTTCAGCGTTCACGATACCCGCCAATGCTGATCCTTCGGACAATAATAGCGCTGCCAGCGTAACGCGGATCAGCAAGAACAACAGGATTCTTGAAGTTTCACGCACGGACCAGCCGGGTGACCGCTCTATCCTTGTTGTACGCGATATCACCGAACAGGAAACGCAGGAGCGGGAAATTCAAAGGGCCAAGCGGCTCGATGGTATGGTGCGCTTTAGCCATCAGCTCAGCCACGAACTTGGCAACATGATCGGTATTGTGGTCGGCAGCGTAGGCATGCTGGAAAAGATGGGGACACTTTCGAATTCCGAGATGCGCAATGTTGCACGCATCAGGAAAGCCTCTGAACGGGGCAAGGAACTCGTTGAAGGAATGCTCTCCTTTGCCAGTAAGCAGCACAATAGCCCTGTCCGCTGCGATCTGCGCAAAACGCTGCGCGGGATTGAAGACGTTTTGCACGTCATTCTGGGGCCGGACATCAAGCTGACAATTTCCGTGCCCGAAAACTTGCCGGAGGTATCGCTTGATCCTGCCCTGTTTGAGCAGGCAGTCGTCAATATCTGCCGTAACTCGGCGGCAGCCATGCCTGAGGGCGGTGACATCAGGATAACACTCGAACGGATCGCGGATCGCGTCCGCGTCATTGTTGTTGATACGGGTAACGGCATCCCGCCAGAACTCATCGACCGCGTGTTCGAACCCTATTTCACCACGCGAAGATCATCAGGCGGGACGGGCCTTGGACTGGCGATCGTCTATGGTTTTGTACGCCAAGCGGGCGGCGAAATAACGCTGACGTCAAAAGTCGATATCGGAACCACGATCATCATGTCATTCCTCGAAGCAACTGGGTAGGGGCGAAGAACACTCTACCGTTTCCATCATCGATCTTTGGCATGTTATCTCCTGTTGAGATTGTAACGGGCGTCAGCCCAAGAGAAGTCCCGGCTTTTGGGAGAGATGGCCTGAAAAGCGACACGATAAAAGCGAGAATCTCTGAAATCGAACTCTCATACCCAGAACAAGAGAATGGAGACTCTGCATGTTCAGTCGAATAATCTTGGCCGCAATGGCAGTGGGCGTTTTTTCGTCAGGGCCTGTTCTGGCTGACAGCTTCAGCGACACGCTGGCAAAATGCCAAGACGATGCTCAAAGTTTTGACAGCCGAATTGCCAGCTGTACCCAAGCCGTCGATACCTCGTTGGATAAGCAAAAGCCGACTGCCTATGCTGCCAGGGGCATGACCTATGGACAGGCAGGCAAGCTCGATCAAGCCATCAATGATCTCGGCATTGCCGTCTCGCTCGATCCAAAGCTCACGCTGGGATGGTATAATCTTGGCTACGCCTTCCTCCAGCAAAATGCCCCCATTCCGGCGGTTGGCATGTTCGACAAAGCTATTGCGCTTGACGGCAGCAACCCCGACTTCTTTTACTATCGGGGGCTCGCCTATCAGGGTTCAAAGCAGCCAGACGAGGCCATTGAGGATTTCACCCGCACAATCGAACTTAAACCGGCACAGAACGCCGAGGCGTATCAGCACCGCGCCGAGTGCCACAGGCAATTGGGTCACCAGACCGAAGCAGCAGCCGACGAGCAGGAGGTCCAGCGTCAAAGCAAGGCTGCCAACTGAGCGGATGCAGTTAAAGGGAGAAGATCATGGGATTGCTTGATTGGATGAGTGGCGCCAAGGCACCAAAGGAGGGTGTTACCCCTGCGGTTGCGACAGACCTGCACAGGGCACTGCTTGCCATCAACCGCAGTTCAGCTCCCTTCATTGTTCGTGAGGAGAATACTGGTTCGGCAGACCTGATTGCCGAATGGAAGATCGTCGATGCAGGCTGGTACGAAATATTCGGCCGTGCGCATTTGACCAAGGTTGCACGGGTTTTGATGCGCCTTGACGAGGCACAAAAAGAAGTAAGGTCATGCGACGAAATATGGTCCGTCGAATGGCATGCAGGTGTGCCCAATCTCAGTGCTTCAGGCGAATATTTTCGCGGCCAGCAGACCTCGATCGAATTTGGTGCGGGCTATGCGTTCACAGAAGAGTTGCAATACGGCCAAGTCTACAAGTATCGCTTCTCGACAAAGGAGCTAAAGTCACCGTTGCAAGACATTGTTTCCAATCACGGATGGCGTTGGCGCCCCGTTGCATTTGGAAAATTATAGCTGCTGTTGGTCAGCAGCTATCGTAACCAGGTCGAACACAATCACCGCTCCTGCATGGCCTGTGATGAAACTTCCGCAAGAGGTGAGAAGAGATACTCGATGATGCGGCGCTTGCCTGTCTTGACTTCGACGGTGACGGACATGCCCGGCGAGAGTGGCATCTGTTTGCCGTCAACCTTGATGGTGGTGACGTCAGGCTGGATGGTGACAGGGAATACAAGGTTCTGCACGCGCTGCACATTGCCGATTGGAATGGTGCTTTGCAGTTCCTTGGCCGCTGCGCCTTCCAGCGCCTGTGCATCAGGCTCAGGAATAGCGTCGGTGGCAACGCGTGTGACCTTGCCTTCAAGAACACCAAACCGGGTGAACGGAAAGGCCTCGACCTTGATGACGGCAGACTGACCTGCCGAGACAAAACCGATATCGCGGTTGGGAAGATAGGCTTCGATTTCGAGCATTGAATTGCTGGGTACAATGCGCATCAGCTCGGTCCCGGCAGAAACAACCTGACCGACCGTCGTGATGGCCGAAGCCTGAACAACACCATCAATCGGACTGATGATCGTCATGGCCTGCGACCGCTTGCTTGCCTTGATCAGCTGCTGTTCCAGTTCATCGACTTTGCGCGAAGCTTCGGACTGCTTCTGCACATTGTCTGCGATAAATCCGTTCACCAGTTTTGCTGCCTCGCTCAGGGCAACAGTGAGAGCAGCACGCGCTGCTGCAAGCTGGCCCGTCTGGGTAACGAGGCTTGCTTCCGCCTCCTGTTGCGATTGCAAGGCATCAATGACCTGCGCGCGCGAACCCGCGGCTGTCGGGATCAAATCAGTGCGCATGGACACGCGCTCTGTCAGGGTTTTGACCAGAGCCTGCTGGGCCGTGATGGTTTCTGTCAGGCTTTCAATCTCGGTCTGGCGCTGTTTGGCCGTAGCGCCAAGATTGTCCAGCGAAGAACGCAGCTGCGATGTATCAGCCCGGTAGATCAACTGTTCACGGCGACGAATGGCGTCGGAGATTCCATCAGGAAAAGTAACCGACTGCTCCGTCACCGGTTCCGCATTGCGCAACCCGTTCTTCTGCCAGTCGGCAACCGTGCCAAGCACCGCTTCGCGGCGGGCAACTTCGGCGCGATATGCCTGAAGACTGACTGCGAGCGCCGTTTCTTCGGATTTGATCTGTATGTCATCAAGTTCGACAAGCACATCACCGGCCTTGACTGCCATGCCATTGGTAACCGGGACAGCCTTGGTTCGACCCAGCTCGATCGATTGGATGATCTTCACACGGCCTGTCGGCTGCACCTTGCCCTGCGCCGTTGCCACAATGTCGAAGGTGCCAAAATAGGCCCACAGGATGGCACTTGCTGCAAGGACACAGATAAACCAGATAAAGGCTGTCCTGATCGGCGACGGCGGCGTTTCCAGTATCTCCAGCGCTGCCGGTAGAAACTGGTTGTCTTCGCGCTGGCGCTTGAGCCTCTTCAGCGCGTCCTTCGTGATCTTTTCCGACTTCGCCTGCTCAGGCTTCATGGGCGCATTCATGCGTTGTTGCTCCCGGACTGGAGTTGCCACAGATGCGCGTAGAGACCATCCTTTTTGGTAATGAGCGTGTCGTGCGTGCCCTCTTCGACAATACGGCCGTCTTTCATGCCGATAATACGGTTGCAGTAGCGCACAGTGGCAAGCCGGTGAGCGATAATGATAACAGTTCGTCCCCGCACGATCTCGCGCATATTGGCAAGAATGATGCGTTCGCTCTCATAGTCGAGCGCGCTTGTCGCTTCGTCGAGGATGAGAATGGGCGGATTGGTGGCGAGTGCCCGGGCAATGGCAAGCCGCTGACGCTGCCCGCCGGAAAGGTTGGCGCCGCGCTCTTCGATCAGCGTGTCATAGCCTCGGGGTAGTTTCGAGATAAACTCTTCTGCACCCGAAAGCTTTGCCATGCGCATGGCGCCTTCCCGCGGCATGGCGGGGGCTGCAAGCACGATATTGTCATGGATGGTGCGGTTGAACAGCATGTTCTCCTGCAACACCACGCCAATACTGGCGCGCAGCCAGGCCGGATCAACCTGTGCGATATCCTGCCCGTCAACAAACACCTGTCCATTGTTGGGAATATAGAACCGCTGTACGAGCTTGGTCAGCGTCGACTTGCCCGAGCCCGATGGCCCGACAATGCCAATTACTTCGCCGGGGCGAACCGAAAGGTTGATATCTTTCAGCACATCCTGCGCATCGGGCGAATAGCGGAAATTGACCGACTTGAATTCAATGGCGCCCTTGGGCACAGGCAGGCTGACGGCAATCGCCGGACGCGGCTCCTGCGGGGCGTTCAGAATGTCAGCCAATCGCGAGATGGATACCTGCACCTGCTGGAAATCTTGCCATAGCTGCGACAGACGCAGGATCGGCTGTGCCACCTGACCCGCAATCATATTGAAGGCGACGAGCGCGCCAACTGACAGTTCGCCATTGATCACAGCCTGCGCCCCAAAGAGAAGGAGCGCTGCACTGGTGACCTTGCTGACATATTGAATGGCATTCTGCCCCTTGGCTGCAAGCATGGTTGCAGCAAACGAGGAGCGGACATAGGCGGCAAGCCGCTCTTCCCACTGCGCCGCAACAACCGGCTCCACGGCAGCAGCCTTCAGTGTCTGCACGCCTACCACCGTCTCCACCAGCAGCTGCTGGCTATAGGCACCGCGATCAAACTTCTCGTCAATGCGCTCTTTGAGGAACGGACGAATGAGAAAGCCGATGGCAAGATAGAAGGGAATGGAAGCAACGACGATCCATGCGAGCTTTGCCGAATAGGCAAAGAGCACGATGATGAAGACAATCGTAAAAATGAGATCGAGCCCCGAGAACAACCCCTGCCCAGTCAGAAAATTGCGGATCGTTTCAAGCTCGCGCACACGCGCTACCGTCTGGCCCGCGGCCCGCGTTTCGAAATAACTCAGCGGCAGGTTGAGGAGATGACGAAACAGGCGTCGGCCCAGTTCCACGTCGATGCGGTTGGTCGTGTGCGACAGGGCATAGGTGCGCAAATATTGCAGCACAACATCGAAGAGGCCGATAGCTGCAAGGCCGATCACCAGAACGATCAGCGTTGAATAGCTGCGATGCGCGAGCACCTTGTCCACCACCACCTGAAAGAACAGCGGTGTAACAAGGGCAAACAGCTGCACAAACAGCGAGGCCAGCAACACATGGCCAAAAACGCGCCGGTAACGCCAGAGTGATGGCAGAAACCAGCGAAAACCAAAGCTCTCGCGTGAAGCACCTGCTCCGGCAAATCGCCGCTGCACCAGAATGAACTTGCCTGCCGTCAATTGCAGCAATTCGGCAACCGGTATCTCACGGGATGTGAAGCCCAATGGATTGACGAGCCGGCATCTGCCTTCGGCATTCACGCCGCCGAAGATGGCAAATGTTCCGTCATCAAGGCAGGCCATGGCCGGAACCGGCAGCGTTGCAAGCCGTTTGGCATCGCTTGCTTTGACAATGCGCGCCTTCAGACCAATGGAGCCGGCGGCCCGGAGAATATCCTCAGCCCCCGCAGCCCCCTTCAGTGCATATTCCCGTGCGAGCGTCTCGGGGCGCGTGGCAATCCGGTAATATCCTGCGATTGCTGCCAGCGCCGAGAGGCCACTGTCAGGTGCTTGTCCACCAAAGACGCCTGCATCCTTGGACTCTGTCCCTGGGCTCACATTATCCATGATGAAGCCGTCGCGTGCTTGTGATCATGATTGTCTCCCCCACAATCCGTTACCTCAACGGCAACAAAATCCATGCCCCCCGCGCACAAAGGCGCGTCGTATATCCAAAAACGTTTGCCGACATTACCATGTCGCTAAAAATTGTCTTCAGAGCTTTAACGAGGCCCAGGAAGTGCGTCAACACCCCTGGGCCCCAATGCGATAACAGCTTCAAATCAAGCAGCAAGAGCCCTGGAATTGGATGCAGGCTGACTGACGAAGTGGAAGCTATCCGCGTGAGAGCTGGCGAACTGCTTGAACGCGTTTACGTCGTTCCATCCCGCCAACTGGATGCTGCTATTGCCGTCCTTGAGCAAGACATTTCCGTCCTGAAGCACTGCGCTGTTCAATACTTCATCCAGATTGCCGAAGATGGACGAGCTGAACTCAAGCACATCCTGTTCACCAGCATAGATGTTGAAGTCACTGATGACATCGTTACCGAACCCGACGGCGTTGAAAGAGAAGGTGTCGTTGCCAAACCCACCTGATAATGTGTCATTACCCACACCACCATTGAGCTTGTCATTGCCTTCCCGTCCGAACAGGGTGTCGTTGCCCTTTCCACCATTGAGCGTGTCGTTACCGGCAACGCCGATATGCGGCATGGATGGAACCGGCGGAGCCACCGATACGTTGACTTCGTATGGAACTTGCGACGGAACGGAGTTCGGATTGTCGTAATTTCCGACAACGATATAGTAAGACCCGGTTGTCGTGACGGTATATGTCAGCGCCGAATCTGTGCTGCGACCAACCGAGCCGGGATCGCCGCCACCGTCATCATTGTTGGCAACTTCGATACCAGCTCCGCCATTGTCCTGCATCAGCCTGATATAGCTGTCGAACGCACCAACGGTGTGGTCGATATCAACAGTGATGATAGACCCGGCATTCAGCGTTACCTTATAATAACCGGCAGCGCCATTACCAACCGCGTTAATGGTTGAGTGCGGCTTTGTTTCAGCATTGGCGATGTCTGCATCGGCCAATGTCGAGAACTTGCTGGTGAGGTCGAAAGCGTTGGCAAACGAAGTGTTCGTCGCATCGGCTCCCAGGGTGGCATAACTATCACCAAGACCAATTCCGGAAACCGGGAACGGTTCGAAATCGCCGTCGAGGATATCGTTGCCGTCACCGCCGTTCAGGGTATCGTTACCGCCCTGTCCAACCAGTCGATTATCGCCAGCGGTTCCAGACAAAGTGTCATCAAAACTCGATCCGGCAATGCCTTCGATCGACACAAGAGTGTCCTCGCCGGTATTACCAGCCAGATCGATGTTTACGGCCTGAGTACTGTCGTAGAAGGCAACCATATCAAGGCCTTCGCCGCCATCGATATAATCCTTGCCAGCGCCGCCACCGATTGTGTCGTTACCGCCGCCGCCGCTGAGCCTGTTTACACCGGCATCACCGAAGAGGTTGTCGTCATAGGCCGAGCCGACGAGATTTTCGATCGACACGAGTATATCGCCTTTGACGCCACCGGTGGCATTACCTTCAGCGTCGCCGCCACTGGCAACACCTGTAGCAAGATTGACGTTAACGCCCTGCTTGCTCCGGGAGTCGGCACCGATTGTATAAACTGCGGTGTCATTGCCTTCACCACCGTTGAGATAATCGAAACCGGCACCGCCGATCAGAATATCATCACCGGCATCGCCGTAGAGAATATCGGCATCGCGGGCACCATCGAGTATGTCATTTCCATCACCGCCATTGAAGACGTCGCCGCCGCCAAGGCCCTGGAAATGGTTGTCCGCACTGTTGCCGATAAACCGATCAATGCGATCATCCGAACCTATCAGGTTTTCAATGCTGTAGAACGTATCGCCAGTGGCTGTACCGCCGCTTGCAACATTTGTTTCCAGATTGACGAGCAACTGGAACGGGCTTTCATGGCTATAATCGACAGTGTCAGAACCGGCACCACCGATGAAGACATCCACACCATCCTGACCACGCAGAATGTCATCGCCTGCGCCGCCGTCCAGAATATCGTTACCCTGTCCGCCCTCGATGATATCGTTGCCGCCTTCGCCATATAGCTTGTCATCACCGTCAAGACTTTCAGTCTGATCAGGCAACTGCGAAATCGGAATGGTATTGTTGATATCACGACTGGCGAGAGAATCCCGACCACCGATGATGTGATCATCACCATTGCCGCCACGAATGGAATCGGCACCGTCGCCGCCATCCAGATAATCATTCCCTGCACCACCGAGCAGCAGGTCATTACCGGCGCCGCCGTCAAGTTCATCGTTTCCAGCATCACCGGAAAGCCGGTCATTGCCCGCAAAGCCAGCGATTTTGTCATCACCGGCGCCGCCAATCAGCTCGTTATTGCCATCATTACCCAGAATGATGTCGTTGAACGCGCTGCCGACACCCTTTTCGATGTAGTAGTCTGTCGCATCGGCATTATGGCCCTGATAAATAACAACATTGTTGTTATGGCCATTGACGCTGGACCAGCGGCCTGCCCGTAGATCAAGCGTCGTACCTGCTGTTGATCCGGAGAAATCCACCGTATCAAAACCGCCTGTGTCGTGGATGACAAAGCCGATATCATGACCGTTTCCAGTCGTCTTTAGTTCATATCCAAGCTTGGTGCTGCCAAACCCGTAGACGTCGTTGCCGGTATTCAGCTGAACGTCCTGATATGTCCGCACTCCATTTGTGACCGTGGAATAATAGTGGCGAATGACCGCCTCAATATCACCGATCATCGGGGTGGTTGCCGACCATGCCGTGGTTTCGCCAACGTCAATACCGTCAAAATAGGACATGACGCTGTAACGCTGCTGATCATATACCCATGTGGCACCGGCCAGATAGGTGATCTGTTCGCCGCCGGGTCCACCGTAATTATAGACACCGGGGTGATTCAGTCCCCATTCATGGCCGAATTCATGGATAAACGTGTTGAAAATATATCCGCCCGGGGCCGTCTTATCCACCTCTGTATCGTGGAATCGTTGCCCGACACTGACATAATGGCCGCTGGAATAGGCGCTCCCGTCATCCTTCTCCCCGACTTCAGGGCTGACAACCTTCAAATATTCGCCCGATGTGACGAACTCGAACTTGAGCGGCGTGACCGTGGACCACTGCTGCAGCGCTGCCATTGCCGCTGCTTTATAATCCGGGTGATTGTTGAGTTCCTCCAGATTCACTTTGATGGGCTGCTGCGCCATCTCGGGCGTGAGATCCCGTTGCAGTGCGCCAAGATAATCGAGGAATGCCTCGTAATCGGTGCTCTTGCCGAATGTGTTGAGTGGAGTTTGATCGATGTTTTGCCATGATTTATCGCCGGGCACACTCGCGGCGCTGGATATTACTTCACTCGCAGAGAACTGCTGAGTGCTGGTAGGCGCATGTTTTTGAGGCATACCATTTTGACACAAAATGCACATTGTAACGAATCCCCTTGTTCATTTGGAGTACGCTTTTGTAATCACCTGTCGTAACTGTGAACGAACGGAAGTTGACCCATTCCGCCCGAGGTAACTTTACCTGACCGGCAATTCATGGTCGAAAAAACCAACAGTCAATATCTGCAACTATCAACAATCGTAACTAATTATGTCAGTATAAAATCACTGGACGCGTGACAAACAGTTGATTGGAATGAACAACAAATATTGCTGGCGGAAATAGGCTGAAAACTCTCACTTTTATCGAAAAACGCTTCAAATTTTGAAGTAAATTTCAATCATATATACCTAATATATTGGTCGCATAATTTATATACATTCCCTGCCTTCACCTTTCGTATAATGGCGTTGTTTGCAAATTCTCAGAGGAATCGGTCATTGCCTTGCTGCCCGATTCAATCTTGCGCTCCCCGACGAATTGAAGTCCTCTCTGGCCCTGCTTTGAATCGGGAATCGCCCAGAGGGGAATAGAATGTCCTTCCAGAAAATCGATGAACTTGGCCACAAACTTGAGGCTTTGGAACACGCACTTGCGATCCTTGGCGCTGATGAGGCGACCCATATGGCCGTTGGTGGGGGCGAGAAGCGTGCTGAAGCCATGAGCACACTTGCCGGCATGTACCATCGTCAGGCGTCAGCGCCCGAGATTGCAGACTGGATTGCTGCCGCAGAAGCTGAACCGCTCAGTGAGGAGCAGGAGACGGCTGTCAAAGAGTTCAAGCGGAACTATACCAATCTGACCTGCCTACCGGCCGAGTTTGTCGAGCGGCAGATGAATACACGAATTCGCTGTGAGCAGTTGTGGCGCGATCTGCGTGCCAAAAACGATTGGTCGGGATTTCTACCGGCACTTGAGGGCGTCGTTACACTGGCGCGCGAAGAAGCAGCCATGCGATCCGAAGTGCTTGGTCTTGGTCTCTATGACGCGATGATTGAACAGCACGATCCGGGCAACCGCACYGCCGAGATCTCGCCGGTATTTGCCGAACTGAAAAACTTCCTGAAGGATTTCGTTCCCGAAGCGCTTGCCGTGCAGGAGGAACGTCTGGCAAAACATCCGCTCAAACCACTGTCGGGCGTTTATTCCATCGACAAGCAGCGCGAGCTTGGCCTTGCCATGATGGCAGCGGTTGGTTTCGACCTTTCACACGGCAGCCTGTCCATATCGCACCATCCGTTCTGTGGCGGCGTACCGAGTGATGTTCGTATCACGACCCGTTACAGGACAACGGAGTTCCTCTCCTCACTCATGGGTGTGCTGCATGAAACAGGCCATGCGCTCTATGAACAGAATCTTCCCAAGCAATGGGCCCATTGGCCCGTGGGAAAAGCCCGCGGCATGGCGGTGCATGAAAGCCAGAGCCTGTTTGTCGAAAAGCAGCTTGGGCGCAATCCAGCATTTTGGCATTGGGCACTGCCTATTGTCGAAAAGCATCTGGGTGAAACATGGTCGATCGATGACATCATTCCCCATGTGCATCGGGTAGAGCGTGGGCTCATTCGAGTTGATGCCGATGAAGTCACCTACCCGCTGCATGTGATCCTGCGTTACGAACTGGAACAGGATCTGATTCAAGGCCGGCTTGAGGCGGTTGATTTGCCGGAAGCGTGGGACGCAAAGATGCGCGAATATCTTGGTCTTTCCACGATAGATAATCCTGCCGATGGGCCCATGCAGGATGTGCATTGGGCTGGTGGTGCATTCGGCTATTTCCCCTCCTACACACTTGGCGCAATGATGGCTGCGCAGCAATGGGCGGCACTGACAAAAGAGCATCCTGCAGCCGATGATGATATTGCCAGAGGTGACTTTACAGCTGTCAATCAATGGCGCCGCGATAATATCTGGTCGCAAGGCTCGCGCTGGTCCACGCCGGAACTGCTCCGGCGCGCCACCGGCGAAAAGCTCAACGCGGACCATTTCATCGGGCATATACGCAAGCGATATGGAGCAGCATAAACAGGACAATGGCGGAGTATCGTGAATTATAATTCATTGAATGAATTATATTGACACCCCCTTTGCAATGCGCTTAGTTACCCCTGCCAGCACTCGAGGAGGATTGCTGGCCTTCATAAGGAACAGCGGTCGCCATTCAAGGCGCCACACACCAATGGGAGGGGCTTCGGCCTCGAGGAGGACACTTGCGCACTTTTTTGGGCACGACCGCCATGGCGGTCCTTGCGACCACACTTTTTGCATCACCAGCCAGCGCGGAAACGGAAAATCCCTTTCGCTGTAAGCCCGGCGAAAAATACGTCATGAACGTAATGGTTTCCGGCGTTGAATACTGGTTCCCCGTCTATGAAATGTTCAAACAGGCGGGCAAACAACTGGGCTGTGAGACCGCTTATACCGGCACACCTGAATATGACGTCAATAAGCAGATTGCCAGTTTTGATCAGGCACTGGCACAGAACCCGGCCGGTATTCTTGTTCATCCAATGAATTCCGATCCTTTCATCGAGCCGATCAACCGTGCCGTTGATCAGGGTACAGCCGTTGTCACCTTTGCTGCGGACTCGCCGCTTTCCAAGCGGATTTCCTTCATCACATCAGACAACAAGCGCGAAGGCATTTATGCCGCCGACGCGATCGCCACCAAGCTGGGTGGAAAAGGCGAATACGCCGTTCTTGAAAATCCGGGACAGGATAATCACGACCGGCGCGTTACAGCCTTTGTTGACCGGATGAAGGAGAAATGGCCTGACATGAAACTGGTCGGCAGAGCAGCATCCAATCAGGACCCGACCAAAGCTTACCAAGGCCTGATGAGTATTGCTCAAGCCAACCCCAATCTGGCTGCTGTCTTCATGCCGGAGGCAAATTCGGCGATTGGTGCGGCGCAAGCCAACAAGGAAAGCGGCGGCAAGATTCTCGTCATGTGCGCCGACGTCAATGCCAATATTCTGGATATGATCAAGGCCGGTCAGGTCTTCGGTTCGATCAATCCAAATCAGGGCATGCAGGGCTATATGGGCTTCATGCTTCTGTGGTTCGCCAAGCATCCGGAACTGATCGATCCGATGAACGATGCGAAGCGTGCTGGTTCCAACCCGATGAGCATCCCCTTTGTCGACAATGGCCTGTCCATTGTGACAGCTGACAATGCGGATGACTTCTTCTGGGACAAATACCTGAAGCGCCGCGGCACCAAGGGTATCGACGAGTAAGGTTCGTCGTCAGCTATCCAGACCGGCAAGGTCTGGGTAGCCTTGGAAACAACGGGGGAAAGCGCGATGTCACAGGAACCGGTTTTGAGTATCCGCGATATCACCAAGCATTTTGGTGCGGTGAAAGCGCTGACAAATGTCGATTTTGCTTTGGCGAAAGGCGAGATTCACGCGCTTTGCGGCGAGAATGGCGCTGGCAAATCCACCCTTATGAATATTCTGGCCGGAGTGCTTCAGCCTGATGACGGGGAAATCCTGCTTGACGGCAAGCCTCAGAAGATTTCGTCCCCTTCTGTGGCACAATCCCTTGGCATTGGGCTTGTGCATCAGGAGATCGCACTTTGCCCCGATGCAAGCGTTGCCGAAAACATTTTTATGGCGACAACCAGTCGCCGCCGGTCTTTTCTGATGAATTACCGCAAGCTGGAACGCGACGCACAAAAGGTCATGAACAGGCTTGCATCCATCGATGTTCGCCAGAAGGTCGGTGATCTGACAATTTCCAGCCAGCAATTGGTGGAGATTGCCAAGGCACTCACACTCGATTGCCGGGTGCTGATCTTTGACGAGCCGACTGCTGCATTAACCGAGGCCGAAACGCGCATACTCTTTGAGATCATACGCGAGTTGAAGACCCATGGTATTTCCATCATCTATATCAGCCACCGGATGGCAGAAATCTTCAGCCTCTGCGACCGGGTCACGGTCCTGCGCGATGGGCGCTATGTCTCCACTGAAAATATCGCTGACGTAACACCGGATGATGTGGTGCGCCGCATGGTTGGGCGCGAGATCACGCAGCTTTATCCGCCAAAGCAGGAGAAAGCCGCGCGCTCGGATGAGACAATCTTGTCGGTTCGCAATCTTGGCGACAGAAACCGGTTTGGCAATGTGTCCTTCGATCTGGCTAAGGGTGAAATCCTTGGCATTGGCGGGTTGATCGGCTCTGGACGCACGGAGATCGCCGAGGGCATTTGCGGACTGCGCACGATCACCGAGGGTGAGGTACGCCTGCACAATAAGCCGCAAAGCATTCGAAACTATGCGGACGCGGTAAAAGCGGGAATTGTCTATCTCTCGGAGGACCGGAAGGGTTCAGGCGTTTTCCTTGATTTGTCGATTGCCCAGAACATTTCAGTCCTCAATCTGAAAGCCGTAACCGGTCATCTGGGCCTGATCGATGCAAAGGCCGAGGGGCAGCTTGCTCGCGATTTCGCGCAGCGGCTTGGCGTGCGCATGAGCCATGTAGACATGCCGGTATCATCGCTCAGCGGTGGCAATCAGCAGAAAGTCGCCATTGCCAAGCAGCTTGCGGTGCAGCCCAAGGTCATCCTGATGGATGAACCGACGCGCGGCATTGACGTTGGCGCAAAATCGGAAATCCATCTTCTGCTGCGCGAGCTTGCGCGTTCAGGCATCGGCATCATCGTTATTTCCTCCGAACTTCCCGAATTGCTTGGCCTGTGTGACCGGGTGCTGGTCATTCGCGAGGGCGCCGTAGCAGGCGAGCTTGGCAGTGAGGAGATGAGCGAAGAAGCAATTATCCGGCTCGCATCGGGCCTGAAACAGACACAAGACGGGCAAACAACGCATGCATCAGAACATGCAGCCTGAAGAGAAGACAGTGGGAGATACACCAATGGCAGTCGATACGATGATGGCAAAGGATATGCGGGGTTCGCCCTGGAAGAAATTGGGATCGATGCGCGAAGCAGGCCTGATCGCCATCATCCTCGCCCTTTGCATTGCCATGAGTTTCGTCTCTCCGCACTTTTTGACGCTCGGCAACTTCCGCGCCATGCTGATGAGTTTTTCGGTGGAGGGTATTGTCGTTGTCGGTATGACCATCCTTCTGATCGTCGGCGGCATCGATCTTGCCGTTGGGTCGGTTGTCTGCTTCGCCATGGTGCTGTCAGGCACGCTGTTCCTCGCCGGGCTTGACCCATGGATAGCCTCGCTCATTGGTATTATTGCCAGCGGGCTGATTGGCGGTGTCATGGGATTCTTTGTAACGGTGGTGGGTCTCAATCACTTCATCACGTCGCTGGCGGGCATGGTGATCGTGCGCGGCCTCTGCCTGATCATCACCAAGGGAACGCCGCTTTCGCTCTTCACATTGCCACCAGCATTCAAAGCCGTGGGTCAAGGTTCCTTCCATGGCGTGCCCTATGTCATTCTCATCTTCTTTGCGGTTGTCGTCCTCTTCGATTTTCTGCTTCGGCGCGCGACTGCTCTGCGTAAGGTTTTCTATACGGGCAGCAATGAAAAGGCTGCTCTCTATTCCGGCATCCGGACAAAACAGGTGAAGTTCTGGGTGACGGTTCTTTGTTCGACGCTCGCTGGTTTTGCCGGTGTTATCTACATGTCGCGCTTTGGAGCAGCGACGCCCACATTCGGGGTTGGCATGGAGCTCAATATTATTGCGGCAGCGGTCATTGGCGGTGCCTCGCTCAACGGAGGATCTGGCACAATTCTCGGCGCCATCCTTGGCATAGCTTTGCTGTCCCTCGTCACCAGCTCTCTGGTTCTGCTTGATGTCTCCGTCTATTGGCAGGACATGATAAAAGGCTGCATTCTTTTGGCCGCAGTCTCCATCGACCATTTCCTGCATAAGCGGAAGGCCTCCTGATCATGGCACTTATCAAATTCAACCAGAAACATGTGGCACCACGCGAGGAAATCGTCATTGCGCGGCAGATGCATCAGGCACTCGTCCTGCATTTTCTGGAAGGACTGACGCAAGCGCAGATTGCCGAGCAGCTCGGGATTTCCCAGCCGACGGTCAACCGTCTGATCAAGCGGGGCCGCCAGCTTGGCCTTGTCGAGATCAAGATCAAATCGCCGGTTGAGCCTCTTGTTGATATGGAAGAGCAATTGCTGGCGCTTGGCGGCATCAGCCGGGCAATTGTTGTACCAACCGTATCAGACAACCCGCAAACGGCCCTTCAGGCGGTGGGTGAAGCGGCTGCACGCCTGCTGCTCGAAGAGATCACCGATGGCGATACGATCTGCATTACCGGTGGCAAGGGCGTCAGCGCCGTGGTTGCCGGGTTGCAGGCGCCGCGCCGTTTTGATGTCGAGGTAATCCCGGCAACTGGCTGTGTTCAGGGCAAGCACTATACCGACGTGAATCATGTCTCGACCCTGATGGCTGACAAGCTCGGCGGGCGCGCTTACCAGATTCATGCGCCGCTCTTTGCCGACAGTTCCGCCGAGCGTGCCATGCTGATCAATATGCGTTCGGTTGCTGATGTTTTTAAACGGGCACGCGAAGCGAAAATCGCCGTGGTGGGTATTGGTTCCATCCTGTCGGATGACTCGAGCTATTATGACCTGCATCCCTCTTCCAGCACGGATCGCAAGGCTATTGAGCATTCCGGTGCGCGCAGCGAATTGCTCGCTCACCTGCTTGATGATCGCGGACAGGTCTGTGACTACAGCCTGAACGGGTCGCTGGTTTCGCTGACGCTTGAGGAATTTGCATCCATTCCAACCAAAATTGGCGTGGCAAGCGGGCAAAACAAGGCGCGGCCAATCCTGAGTATTATGCGGGGTAATCACTTGGATACGCTGGTGACAGACGAAGCGACGGGGCAACGCATTCTTGATATTGCCGCTGAAGGAGGACGGATATGAGCAACGAACAACTGACGCGGGCCATTGGCAAGTCAGACGTGCAGGCATCGGCCGTTGGGCTCGGAACCTGGGCCATCGGCGGCTGGATGTGGGGCGGCACGGATGAGCAGGAGTCGATTGCCGCCATTCAGGCTTCACTGGATGCTGGCGTGACACTCATCGACACGGCCCCCGCCTACGGGCTGGGACGATCAGAGGAGATTGTTGGCAAGGCACTAAAAGGTCGCCGCGACAAGGCAGTCATTGCCACCAAATGCGGCCTTGTCTGGCATACCCAAAAAGGCACGCACTTTTTCGATCAGGACGGCAAGCCGGTTCATCGGTATCTCGGTCGCGATGCCATCTTTCATGAAATCGAGGCAAGCCTGAAGCGTCTTGGCACTGACTATATCGATCTCTACATCACCCATTGGCAGGACCCGACCACACCAATCGAGGAAACCGTGCGGGCGCTGGAAGATTTGCGCAAGGCCGGAAAAATCCGGGCCATTGGTGCAAGCAATGTCAATCTTGCCGAATTGAACGCCTATATCGGAACCGGTTTTCTGGACGCGATACAGGAGCGGTTCAGCATGATTGACCGCGAACTCGAGACCGACTTGTTACCAACAACGCGAAAAGCTGGTGTTGCAACGCTGAGCTATTCATCACTGGCACTGGGGCTACTCTCCGGGACCATTGATCCGGACCGTGTTTTCTCTGGTGACGATCAGCGAAAAGACAATCCGCGCTTTTCCGTCGGCAACCGGTTGAAGGCAAAGCAATTTGCCGATGCCATCCGTCCCGTTGCGGACAAGCATGGTGCCAGTATCGCTCAGATCGTGATTGCCTGGACACTGGCCCAACCGGGCGTGACCTTTGCGCTGTGCGGGGCGCGCAATCCCGATCAGGCGCTTGACAATGCGCGGGCTGGAACAATCCGGCTCGATACCGGAGACCTATCGGCCATTGACGCGGCCATCGCAGTGAAACTGGCAGACATGGACAGGTAAACAGGCTGCATCATGAACCGTGAAGAGATATTTGACGGACTTCGTCGGAGTCCGAAGGTGGACGTGTGCGTTGTCGGTGGCGGTATCAACGGCATCAGCGTGTTCCGCGAACTGGCCTTGCAGGGCGTCAACGTGCTGCTTGTGGAGAAACATGACTATTGCTCCGGCGCGAGCGCAGCCCTGTCACGTATGGTGCATGGCGGCCTGCGTTATCTCGAAAATGGCGAATTCAGTCTGGTGCGCGAGTCTCTCGTTGAGCGTGATCGCTTGTTGCGCAACGCGCCTCACCTTGTTGCGCCATTGCCGACAACGGTTCCGGTCTTTGATATTTTCTCCGGCCTTGCCAATGGCATTGTCCGGTTTCTGGGCTTGAGCCGCAGACCAAGTCGGCGCGGCGCTATTGCAGTCAAAGCTGGCTTGAGCATTTACGACTTTCTGACGCGCAAGCGCGCATTGATGCCGCGCCATAGGTTTCGCGGACGGCAGGCAACACTTGCCAAATGGCCAGCGCTTAATCCTGCTATCAAAAGCTCGGCCACCTATCACGATGCCTGGGTCAAACATCCAGAGCGTATCGGGATTGAGCTGCTGCAGGATGGTTTGTCAGCCGGGAACCATGCATATGCGCTAAATTATGCCGAGCTTAGGCGAACCGACCAGGGCGGTTTTGTCGTGCAAGACCATATCGCAGGTACGACGATGTCAATCGATCCCGCTTTCATCATCAATGCGACGGGTGGCTGGATCGACATCGCAAATACCGCCCTGCTCCCCAAAGCGGCACCGTCCACCTCATTGATGGGAGGCACGAAAGGCTCGCATCTGATCATCGATAATGCCGAACTCGCCGCCGCCCTAGACGGTCACATGATCTATTACGAGAATGAGGACGGGCGCATCTGCATCCTCTTTCCCTATCTCGGCAAAGTTCTGGTTGGTTCGACCGATATCCGCGTCGATGATCCGGAGAGCGTTTATTGCGAACCTGACGAGCGGGATTACATCCTGCAATCGCTTGCCTTCGTGCTGCCTGATATTCGCATTCATCCGGAGGAAATCGTTTTCCAGTTTTCAGGCGTTCGTCCACTCCCCGCAAGCAAGGATAATTTCACAGGCCGCATCCCGCGCGACCACTATTGCACGATTGTTGAAGCCGGTGAAAATGAACCGCCGGTGCTGTGCATGATCGGTGGCAAATGGACGACCTTTCGCTCCTTCGGTGAACTCGCAGCCGACATGACATTGGAACGGCTGAAGCGGATACGGCAAGTAACAACCACAGCGCGCGCCATCGGCGGCGGACGGGAATTCCCGGATAATATAAGTGAATGGATTGCTCGCCGGTCATCTGCCACGGGCGTTTCCCAGAAACGGATGATCGAACTGTTTGAACGCTATGGCACCGATGCGGAAGCTGTGGCGCGCTTTATTGCCGAGAGTCCTGATAAAGCTATGCCCCACGCCGGATATTCGGTTCGGGAAATGCTGTTTCTCATCCTCAATGAAGCCGTCGAACACCTTGACGACCTTCTGCTGAGGCGCACCACTTTGGCCATCAGCGGCCAACTGTCGCTCGACATGGCGCAAGCAGCGCTCGATCTGCTTGCACACGAAAGAGATTGGGCGCCAGCACGCCGAACGGCGGAGCTGAACCGCTCCCTCAAGCTTCTCGCCGAACGCCATGGCGTCGGCATCGACACACTCACCGCACGCAATGAACAAGGAATACACTATGCGACACAATCATAAGGTTCGTATGAACCGCCTATTTGGTGCCGGACGCTGCCTCGATGTGGCAATCGATCATGGCGTTTGCAACGAACCATCCTTTTTGAACGGCCTTGAGGATATGGAAGGCGTGGTGCGTGCACTGGTAGCGGCTGGCCCAGATGCCATTCAGATGAATTATGGTCAGGCTGATCTTTTGCAGAATGTGCCCGGCAAGGATAAGCCCGCCCTTGTCATGCGTATCGACATGGGAAATCCCTATAATTCCATCCGTCATCGCGATATGTGGGCCGTCCTGCAAAATGAGGCCGAGCCACTGATCGGTGCAATTGCGATGGATGCGGCCTGCGTTGTCGTCAATCTCTTCATGCTTCCCGATGAGCCAGACCTGTTCCGCCAGTGCGTCCAAAACATTGCCCGCGTGCGGGCTGATTGCGACAAATATGGTATGCCGCTGATGATCGAACCGCTTGTCATGCAGCCGGTGACAGAACGCGGCGGCTATATGGTGGATGGTGATGTGGACAAGATCGTCACGCTGACCCGCCTTGCCCGCGAGATGGGCGCTGATATCATCAAGGCGGACCCTACGACATCAGCGGAAGATTTTCATCGGGTGGTGGAGGCCGCACGCTGTCCGGTTCTCGTGCGGGGCGGCGGGAAGGAGGACCTGCGTATCGTCTTCGAAAAGTCGTCGGCTTTGATGCAGCAGGGTGCCGTTGGCATGGTTTACGGGCGGAACATCTATCAGCACGCTAACCCGAGCGCCGTGGTACGCGGGTTGATGGCCATTATCCATGACAATGCCAGCGGCGAGCAAGCCTACGCGCTCTACCAGCAGAGCTGAGAATAAAACAAGAACCTGAGGAGGGGTTCCGTATGGGAGAGTATCTATTGGGTCTTGATGCTGGCAACACCATCATCAAGGCGATCATCTTCGGCCGGCATGGCAATGAAATTGCATCGGCGGCTGAGGAAGGGCACAGCAACATGCCCTACCCCGGCCATGTTGAGCGCGGGCTGGACGAACTCTGGACCAATGCCCGAACGGTCATTCAAAGATGCATCAACGAGGCCGGAATAGATCCCGAGCAGATTGCTGCAATCGGCTGTGCCGGACACGGCAATGGACTGTACACACTCGACCGCGCGGGCAAACCCCTGCTCGCCATCCAGTCTCTCGACACACGCGCAGCCGATCTGGTGGAAGAATGGCAGGCGCAGGGTGTCGGCGACCGCACCTATCCGATTGGCTTACAGCGGCCATGGCCATCGCAGACGCCGACGCTCCTCGCCTGGATCAAGCGCCACCGGCCCGAAACATTTGGGAAAATTGGCACGGTCTTTCTGTGCAAGGATTTCATCGTCAACCGATTGACTGGTAAACGGGTGAGCGAGATGTCCGATATGGCTGGATGTGGCCTCTTGAACGTCGCAGAGCGCCGTTATGATCAGGAACTCATGACCGCATTCGGGCTTGGTGAGTGCATGGATCTTTTGCCAAAACTCATTGAAAGCGCCGATATAGCCGGAACAGTGACGCAGCAAGCTGCGGAAGCGACGGGTCTCGCCGCCGGAACGCCAGTTATTGGCGGGCTTTTCGATGTGATCGCTTCGGCGATTGGCTCGGGCGTAACCCGAACAGGTGCAGCCTCAATCATCGCCGGTACATGGAGCATCAATCAGGTGGTTGTCGATACGCCTCGCCTTGAAGAACCGTTCTTCATGTCATCGACCTTTGATCGCGAGCGTTATATGGCAATCGAGTCGAGCGCGACATCGGCGGCCAACCTTGAATGGCTCGTACGCGAGTTTTTCCATGGCGAACAGCCGGACGGGCGCTCGCCATTCGATGTCTGCTGTGAACTGGCATCAGCGATAGAACCAGCCGCGAACGACCCGATCTATCATCCATTCCTTTACGGAGCCCAGCAGGACGGCAATGCCCGGGCAGGTTTTTATGGTGTTGCCGGATGGCACACCAAAGGCCATCTGATCCGCGCTTTGCTGGAAGGCGTGGCATTTGGCCACCGCCAGCATATCGAAACATTGCGATCAGCGGGTGCCAATTTTGACGAAGCGGTACTGTCAGGCGGCGGTTCACGCAGCCTGTTCTGGCCACAGATTTTCGCTGATGTGCTGGGTGTCCCCGTCACAGTCGCGCGGTCAAGCCAGACCGGGGCACTCGGTGCAGCGATAGCGGCGGGCACGGCCGTCGGCATATTCGCTGACTTTGAGGCTGGTGCCAGTGCGATGGTTAGCGCCGATCGCCATTATCGACCCGACGCAACAAGGGCGGTTCACTATGCCCGCCGCTATCAGCTCTACCGGGATATTGCCGATGCAATGGCCCCGATCTGGAAGCGTATGGCGGCGCATGAACCTGCAGCGACCGGAGTAGCCGCGTGAACCGGAGGCACAGTCAAACGACAGTAGATGAAGGCGTCTATGACTTTATCATTATTGGAGCGGGGTCAGCGGGTTGCGTGCTCGCCAACCGGCTGTCGGCAAACCCGAAGAATCGCGTTCTCCTGCTCGAAGCAGGTGGCAGTGATCGATATCACTGGATTCATGTGCCCATCGGTTATCTCTATTGCATGGGTAATCCTCGAACCGACTGGATGATGAAAACCAACGCGGAAACCGGCCTCAACGGACGCTCGCTTCCCTACCCGCGCGGCAAGGTGCTTGGCGGCTGTTCGTCCATCAATGGCATGATCTACATGCGCGGACAGGCAGCCGATTATGATGGCTGGCGGCAGGCCGGTAATACCGGCTGGGGTTGGGATGATGTACTTCCCTACTTCGTGAAATCCGAAGACAATTATCGTGGCTCGTCTTCCATGCACGGCAGGGGCCGTGAGTGGCGCGTGGAACAGCAACGCCTTTCATGGCCCATTCTTGATGCGTTCCGCGATGCAGCGGAAGAGCTTGGTATCAAGAAGACCGATGATTTCAACTCAGGCGATAATGAAGGATCAGGGTATTTTGAAGTCAATCAGCGTGGCGGTGTTCGTTGGAACACAACGAAGGCGTTCCTTCGCCCGGCTCTGAAGCGGCCAAATCTTCGCGTATTGACGGGTGCGGAGGTCCAAAAGCTGGAATTCACCGGCAAGCGCGCAACAGCTATCCGCTACCAAAGGGACGGGCGGCTTTGCAGGGCAACGGCTGCCGGGGAAATCATCCTGTCAGCCGGTGCGATCAACTCACCCAAAATTCTCGAACTCTCAGGAATTGGCAATCCCGAAATACTCAAGGAAGCGGGACTTGAGCCCCTCCACGACCTTCCCGGTGTTGGCGAGAATTTGCAGGATCACCTGCAGATACGCACGGTTTTCCGCATTGAAGGTGCGAAGACACTGAATCAGCTTTACCATAACCTTTTCACACGAGCAGGTATGGGATTGGAGTATATTCTTCGTCGATCCGGTCCCCTCTCCATGGCACCGAGCCAGCTCGGTATTTTTGCCAAGAGCGACCCAGCATTGCTGACGCCAGATCTTGAATATCATGTCCAGCCACTCAGCACCGATCGGCTTGGTGAACCGCTGCACCGCTATCCCGCTGTGACGGTTTCAGTGTGCAATCTGCGCCCGGAAAGCCGCGGTACGGTACATATCTGCGGACGAGATGCAGGTGAGCAACCTCATATCAGGCCAAACTATCTGTCCACTACCGGTGATAGGCTGCTCGCTGCCGGATCGATCCGCCATGCGCGCAATCTCATGGCGACTAGGACTCTGGAGAGATATCAGCCGATTGAGATGCTACCGGGTACGCAATATCAAAGCGATGACGAGTTGATCCACCGCGCCGGAGATATTGCCACAACGATTTTTCATCCCGTGGGTACGTGCAAGATGGGCAATGACAACAGGTCTGTCGTTGGCCATGACTTGCGGGTGCATGGGCTCGAAGGACTACGCGTTGTCGATGCCTCCATCATGCCGACAATTGTCTCCGGTAACACAAACTCGCCTGTCATCATGATCGCAGAAAAGGCTGCCGATCTTATTCTGGAACGGCGCTGAAAGCGTCAAAATTTGTCTGTGAAGAATTGGGACATAGAGACAATCTCCCGCGAATAACTGTAAACTGCCGACCAAGACAAAGGACATGATTTGGAAACGGCGCTTTACCTTCCCATCAAAGGCTTCCTCGAAGAGGCCGGTTATGACGTAAAGGGCGAAATCGTTGGCTGTGACATCGTCGCACTTTCCGACGGCGAGCCACCGCTCGTTGTCATTTGCGAACTAAAACTCAGTTTCAATCTTGAACTTATTTTACAGGCTGTCGACCGCGCCATGGCAAGCGATGAAGTCTGGATTGCAGCTCGGGTTTCAGCCAAGGGGAAAGGACGCGAAAGTGATCGCCGTTTTCGTAACCTCTGCCGCCGCCTCGGCTTTGGCATGCTTGGCGTTGCCGATAACGACGTCGTCAGCGTCATTGTGAGCCCCGAAGCGCCGATGCCTCGAAAGAATGCGCGTAAACGATCACGTCTTGTCAGGGAACATCAGCGACGCAAGGGAGATCCGACGTTAGGCGGCGGAACGCGCAAACCCATTATGACGGCCTATCGTCAGCGCGCCCTTGCCTGTGCTCAGGCTTTGCAACAGGGTCAATTGCGCCCACGCGATTTGCGTGACACGGCGCCAGATGCGGCAAAGATTCTGCTGACGAATGTTTACGGCTGGTTCGAGCGTGTCGATCGCGGCGTTTACGCATTGACAGAGCTGGGTATCGAAGCTCTCAAACGTTGGCCGCCGCGACCGGTGAGCGAAGTCAATCTGCCCGAATAGTACGAACTTACTATAGGCTTATGCCTGTTCTAGTTCCGGCACGGTACTGTCGAGAACCTGCTCGGGATCTCCCGGCTGCACCAGGTGGATGTTCGCACCACTTGTTCCCGCGCCCAATCCCGGTTTCAGAACCTGCTGACCATCATAATGCCCGCCATTCTGGGTGCGGAACGGGATAGGTTGCTCGTTGAACAGGTTCGCAATGCGGAGCTTATATGCTTCGGCTATCACTGGCCAATCGGCTTCGGAGAGCCTGTTGCTCTGGTAAATTGTAAAGGGCGGCAGCACGTCCATACCCGGATAGAAAAGCATTCCGTGCTGGATAGGCCAGAGAATATCCTCAATCCGTCCGTTTACACCGCGCTCGCTGTAGTGCGGTTCCCGGCCGCCAATCGTGACGGCAAGCATAGCTCGTCGCCCGCTAAGAGTGCCTTCGCCATAACGATCTCCCCATCGCTCGCCACCATGGGCACCGATGCCATAGGCAAAGCCAAAGGCGAAAACCCGATCAACCCAGCCTTTCAAAATGGCGGGCATACCAAACCACCATAGCGGGAAACTGAACAGCACGGCGTCCGCCCATAACAGCTTTTGCTGCTCGGCAGCGATGTCAGGAGACTGGGTGCCTGATGCAAGAGCATGGCGAGACTCCGCGATATAGTTCAGGCGATCAGGCTTGGCCTCCTCAAGAAAATCCTGCCGGTCCGCGATAGCCTTCCAGCCCATGGCATAGAGATCGGATACCTGCACTTCGTGCCCCTGCGCAATGAGGGTTTCGACAGCCAGATCTTTCAGAGCGCTGGTCAGCGATTTCGGTTCGGGATGCGCGTGAATAATTAGAACATTGCTCATTGGCTTACTCCTGATTTCAATGAACTTTATGTGGCCCAGACTCTGCCATTCTTGAAATCGAAGTTTTAATGTGCTGGTATAATTTATATGGATATCAACCGTCTAGACCTGAACCTCCTCGTTACTCTGGATACGCTGCTTGCCGAGCGGAACGTCACCCGTGCAGCCAAGCGGCTGAACCTCAGTCAACCGGCTCTATCGGCGCGACTTGCCCGGTTGCGGGATATTCTGGGGGACCAGCTGTTATTACCGGTTCAGCGCGGCATGGTGCCCACCCAGCGTGCGCTGGAGTTGCAGACGCCATTGCATGAGGCACTGGAAAGTGTTCGGCGGGTTGTTGCGGAAGGCGCTTCATTCGAACCATCTACCGCCGTCGCCACGATATCCATCGTCGCCAGCGATTACGTGCAATATTCCATATTGATGCTTCTTGCCGACGCATTACGCACGGAAGCGCCGGGAGTGAGGATCGCCTGGCGATCCATTGAAGCGTCGCAACTTATACCGCCGATGGAACGCGGCGAAGTTGATCTGGCGCTCATCACGCCCGATTTCGCGCCGGAACAGCTACGCATGAGAAAACTCTATCGCGAACGCTATGTTGCCATTGTCCGCACTGACCATCCAATCGTGCGGGGAAGCATCGATCTGGATATTTTTTGCGCACTTGATCATGTCATTGTCTCGCCGCAGGGCGGCGGCTTCACCGGACCGACGGATGAAGCTCTTGAAGCTGTCGGGCGCAACCGGCGTGTTGTCCTGTCCACGCCGGGGTTTCTTATGGTGCCGGAACTGATTGAGCGGTCGGATATGATCGCGCTGGTTCCCTACCGAATAGCGCGGGATCGCTCGCAGCGGCTGCAAATATTGGAGCCGCCCCTGATCGTTCCGGGCTTCAATATAGCGATGGTCTGGCACGACAGGACGACGACGCATCCCGTGCAACGCTGGCTGCGGGAGAAGATCGCGGCAATTGCGACCGGCGATCCCGGCCCCGCGTGATAACGGCGCGCAAGGCAAACTGGTCCCGCGTCTTACCGCCCTTCACGCTTTAGTTAAACTTTATCCCTTTGTGCTAAATCCCATTGCAGCAAGATTATTTGATCCGCTCCGTCAGGACGGTCTAAGAGGTGTGATGTAATGACAGAAACCGAACCGGAAAAACGAGCCCTCGGCGACAGCGATCGAAAGCTCTTGAGTCACTTGAGAATACACCGGCGAAAAAACCGCGATCTCAAGCCTGCCAAACTGGCACCCAATCTAACTCCGGGTCAGAGGATAGCCGATCAGGTTGCCGCAACCATGGGGTCGTGGCCCTTCATCATCATTCAGACGTTAATATTGTTTGTCTGGGTTGTGTTGAATGTAACCGCATATGTACAGCGTTGGGACCCCTACCCGTTCATTCTCCTCAACCTCGCCCTTTCCTTTCAGGCAGCCTATGCGGCACCGTTCATCATGATGAGCCAGAACCGCCAACAGGATATAGATCGGAGAGATGCGGAAAATGATTACAAGATCAATATCAAAGCTGAACTTGAGATCGAATTGCTGCACGAGAAGATGGAGCTTCTGCACCAGAAGATCGATTTTCTAAGAGAAAAGGAAGTGCTGTCTCTCATAGAGGAAGTCCGGCGTCTCTGCGATCAAAGAGCCGGTAAATAGCTATAGCACGAACAGGATGCGTGCAGCCATGCAAGCATGGCTGCACTGCGGGGTCACGCGTCCCGGGAAAATACGATTGCCGTAAAAAGCAGAACCCCGGCAAGCACGATGAATGACCCGATGCCAACCAACGCGTCCATTGCAGGGTTACCCAGCGCCATCAAATAGAGTCCGACAATCATGACAACAACGCCAATCGTGTAGATGGCAAATTGTATTATCGGCAGTCTGCCGCTTGCCTTTGCCGGATTGAGCGCAAAATAACTCCCGAATATGGCGCAACTGACCCAGCCAAGCAGGTTGAGATGAGCATGGGCCGGATAGGCGCTATGATCACCTGATATGCCCATATGCAGGCCCATGATGATGCCAGCTAAAAAGAGGATCGTTGCGGTCTTGAAATAGAGGTGTGAAATCCGTGGCATGATGCGCTCTCTTGTTGTGCTGCCGCACCGCGAAAATGATATCGCGGGTGGCGAGCCTGTTTTGTTGACCGAGGCAATGCATCCCTCTTCCCTCAGGAAATATGATGCGCCTCTTCGTCATATGTGCTGTCTTTGCCCGAGAGCGACGGGGTGTGAACAGTTGTCATTTGACAGCCAGTTGCGCGGCAAATAAGCCTGTTTGGTTGGATCGCGGTATCCTAGATCAAACGGAGAGATATCTGAAACTCGCCGTCATCGGGCCGCCGCTTCTGACAGGTTCTTGACGGAACCAATGAGTTTGTGGCGCCCGTCCTGAAGGTGTTCCGTCAATTTCTGTACTGCGAGCAATTCATCGCCCTGACGGCACGCCGTTATAATTCCCCTATGTCCAGTGTTCGAAATACTTCGAAAATCGATATTTGACATGAAGATGCGAACATAGCGGTCAGCGGCACCATGCTGGGCTTCAATAAGCGACAGCAGCCGTGTGTTGTGGCATGGATTGTACAGCGTCATGTGAAACGCCAGATTCAACGTGCCCCAAAGGCTGATACTGGGCTCTTCGTCAATCTGGTCCTGTATGCGTTCCGCTTGATCCAAAATCTCTGTGGTCAAAAAGGGAAAGGCCAGACGCAATGCTGCGCTTTCAAGCAACTCCCGCACCGTAAAAATCTCGCTTATTTCCACCGCATCCATCTGCGCGACGAAAGCACCACGAGTCGGATGAATGGAAACCAATCCCTCCGCCTCCAGCAATCGCAATGCATCACGAACAGGCATACGGCTGACACCAAATCGTGATGCCAGATCGTCCTGCCGCAAAGCCGCACCTGATGAAATCGTACCTTTGACGATAGCTTCGCGCAAAGTGTTGGCAACTTGGTCTGCCGCCGTCTGCGGCTTCTTCATCTCACTGCCGAACAGCTTGTCCAACGGACTCATTTCACCCCCTTATACTTTTCATCTGGACATGCCTGAGAGGGCTATTGAATGTCAACTCACGAACTTGTATACGAGTATCCCAAATTAAGCCGGTACAGAAAATGACGGAACTCCAGACGGCCTTGTTCCTCCGGGCCATTCAAGTTTCATCTCCATCAATGCTGATTTCGCAGACTTAAAAGGTTCAAGCATGTCACCTCGCTCGTTCAGACCATCGCGACCCGAAAAGATCGCGAGGACTGGGCGAATCGAGAATCTCGGTATCCATATTCACAATAGATTTGACCGTTCGCCGCGCTGTTCAGCGAATTCGTAGCTTCCAGCATTTGCGAAATTGACGACGCAGCGAGCGGTCGGGATCAGAAGGAATTGAGAATGATTGAAACATCCCTAGCGCAGATTACTGGGCTGATCGGCCAGATTTATCTGGCCGCCTTCGATCCAACGCAATGGACGCCAGCCATTCAGTCAACACGCCAACTGCTCAACAGTTCGGCCGTATGCCTCACCAATCACGCCAACAACGGAACAGCAACCTGGTCGTTCAATACCGATCAGGATGAGGGTTACTTTCGCAAATACGTCGAAGAACACACCCAGACAAATCCCTACGTGACCTCGCTATCGGCAGGACCATTACATCGCATCGTCGCTGACAGAAATCTTTTCGATGTGGATACGTTCCGGCGCAGCACCTTCTGGAACGAATGGATGAAGCCGCAGGATATGTATGATGGCTTATGCTGCAAACTTAACCACACGGCGACGGGCCTTACATTCGTCGACATCAGGCGTGGCCCCAACCAGCCATCTTTCGAAAACAGCGAAGCCGAACTTTTTGCGCTTCTTACTCCACACTTCGAACGGGCAAGCCAGATCAATGAACAGATGCGGCTTGCCAATGCCTTGACGGCAACCTTCTCCCGCCTGCCCTTTGGCGCGGTGGTGGTGGATGCGGATCTGCGCATTCTCGAAATGAATGACCCGGCCGGAGTGCTGCTTGATACGGGCCATGCTGAGCTGACGCGGCGTAATGGCTTTCTGACGGTCCAATCCCAGTCATTGCGTCAGTTGAAAAAGCTGGTTGCTGAAGCATGTGGCCTTCACATGAACGGCGTCGTCGGCTCAGGTGGTCGTGTCATTATTGAATCCTCCACGGATGCCGGGCAGGTGGCCGATTATGTGCTGGAAATTGCACCCGTGTTTGATTCACCCTTTGCCGGATTGACGAGCGGTCGCTGCGCCATTGTCATCATCAAGAAGATCGACATGGGTAATCCTGATGGTTTCGATGAGCAGATCAGGGCAATCTTTAAACTGACACCGTCGGAATCCCGATTGGCTGCGCTGCTCGCCAGCGGCTTTTCCCTGAAGGACGCCGCGATAGAAACAGGCCTGAAGAACAGTACGGCTCGCGCTTATCTCGAGCGCCTGTTCCACAAGACCGGGACCCATCAGCAAAGTCAGCTGGTGGCCTTGCTCAAGAATGCTGCGCCTGTCCTGCTGAAGAATGGGCATTAGAACAGGAATTTAACGGCTTGCGGAAAAAAGATGCCCGGTCAATCGACCGGGCATCACCTCGCGTCGCTTGGGAAGATCGCCGCTTATTGTGGAACGTAGGTGTAAGCCCCGTCCTTGTTCTTTTTCCATTCATACATGATGTAACCCGGCAGCTTTGGATCACCCTTGTCATCAAAGGCGATCTCTCCCAAAACCGACTTGAACGGTCCTTTGGTCTTCAGGGTCTTGGCAACAGTTTCCGGATCATTGGACTTGGCAGCTGTTGCGGCTGCAGCAAGAACCTGAGCCGCCGCATAGGAATACAGCGTATAGGCTTCAGGTTCAAAGCCAGAGGTACGGAACTTTTCGACAATCTTCTTATTGGCAGGATTGGTGCGCGGATCAGGGCCGAATGTGTTCAGTGTTCCCGCCACGGCATCGCCCGCAATCGCAGCCAGTTCGGTGTTTGCAATGCCATCACCTGATATAAATGTAACCTTCAGGCCCTGATCAGCCAATTGGCGAATGATCAAACCGCCTTCCGTATGCAGCCCACCCCAGTAAAGGACGCTGACCCCCGCCTGTTTGGCTTTGGAGATAAGCGCAGAAAAATCCTTGTCGCCAACATTCACACCTTCATAAAGGGTTGTCTTGATCCCTTTGCCTTCCAGCATCTTCCGGGTTTCATCGGCAAGCCCCTGACCATAGGGCGTCTTGTCGTGGATAACAGCAATTTTCGAATTCTTGAAATGCTTGGCAATATATTCGCCAGCGATACCACCCTGCTGATCATCACGCCCGCAGGTGCGGAATGTGTTCCAAAGGCCGCGCTCGGTGAACACAGGGTTGGTCGCGCCGGGCGTGATTTCAACAATGCCATTTTCCGCGTAGACTTCGGATGCCGGAATGGAAACACCGGAATTATAGTGGCCAATCACATATTTGACGCCGTCAGCAACAAACTTGTTGGCTACTGAGACACCCTGTTTTGCATCGGAAACATCATCGCCGAGCACAAGTTTGACCTTTTCGCCGTTGATGCCTCCGGCAGCATTGATCTCGGCAATAGCGGCTTCGGCCCCTTTTTGGATCTGCGCACCGACAGCAGCATTTGGACCAGTCAGAGGAGCACCGATACCGACCAAAAGATCCGCATATGCCGTTCCGCCCAACACCAACATTGCGGCGCCCGCAACACCCGACAGTAATGACGTCTTCATCTTGAACTCCAGATTCAATGTTAATAATTGGCTGATCTGGCAAGGTTTTGCCCGGCAACCATTTCGTCATCCGCGCTCTTTCGACGGCGCAGCGAGAATGGCTAACTTTTTACAATTGCGGTGAGTTCTGAACAGTTGGCATATGCCATCCATATGATTATTCGGCTTGGCCTATAGGATAGACTCAACCACAAGGGTCCCGTTCCGATACGGTAATTTTTTTCAGCATTGTCATATGACAACTGTTCAGAATCTATGATTTACCTAAAACGTTCGCTTGGCATTGTTTGAGATCAAGCTCAGGCTCTAGCAAAGAGGTTCGAACATGAAGCATTTTCTGGTCGAAGGTGAACACCTCATCGCCTCTGAAGAGCTTTTTTCTTTGCTCCCGCAACATATCGAGTTTCTGCAGAAAGGGCATGATGATGGCTTTTTGCTATTCTCTGGTCCCGATATTGCAGCTCGCGGCGGCATTGTAGTAGCGCGGGCAAAGACCCTGCCCGAGCTGGAACAGTTTCTTTCCGATGAGCCATTCACCAAAGCAAAGATGATGCGCTCAACAAGATAATGGAGTTCAACCCGGCCATAAGTCAGTTAAGTCTGAAAGAGTGGTTTGCCGGGATTTGAATAGGCGGTTCTAACGGCTGTCATGCGAAAGGGATAAATTCATGTTCTTGAGACCAAGTGGCTGGAGTTATGAAACAGGTGCTACTGGCGGCATCGGTATAGCCGAATTGGCTATCTCGGGCGGGACTGTCGTCCTGAACGATCCCTCAGGAACACAAAAAGACTTTTGGTATGGTGGTCTGGGTGCTGGCATCGGCGTGGGAGCCAGATTTGGCAAGCACAGGGTGCCGCCATTGTTGATTAAAAAAACTGCGGTCGCAGGAGCTGGATCGATAAAAGCCTTTCCGAGTGGCGGAAAAATCTACATGACTGATGCGTTCAAAGGTAGCGAATTGGCAGAGTCCGACATTAAGGGCGGTACTCTTTATTTTGATGCTGGATTCGGGTTGGGGGTAGGCATCGGTGGAACGATGATGATACTGGGTATGGAAGCGCTGCCTATGATCAATAGCATCGTTAATCCGTTGGCGGGATTTTTAGGGGAAGATGCCATCCGGAACGCACCGGCGGTCCTTGTCATGGCAGGCGTCAATCTGGGTCCGCAAGCCGGGGCTGGCATCGCCGCCCTGGTCGGTTGTCTACGCTAGTTAGCGCAGCTTCCTTCCATCTTATCCAGGATATGGGGTGGCAGCATGTGTCAGCATGCCCACTCCCTTTTCATGTGACGATGTTATAATAGTTCATCACATCTGTCATAATCACATATGACAATTCATCATTGGGGAAATATATCCGTCGCTTGGCGATTTCGGCTATTGAAACTATCCCTGTTCAAATTCCAGCTAAGGCAAGATCATGACAGATGAATCCTCGACTTATTCCGGCACATCGTCGGATACACCTGCTGTGGAAGATCATAGTGCGCGTAACAAGCTCGTCATCGCTCTACTTTTAGTATCGGCGTTTGTCGTTATTCTCAACGAAACGATCATGGTTGTCGCACTACCACACCTGATGTCCGACCTTGGCATTACCGCCAGCGCCGCCCAATGGCTCACGACAGCTTTCATGCTCACAATGGCTGTTGTCATCCCTGTTACCGGCTATCTGCTGCAACGTCTCAATACACGTCCTGTGTTCATTCTTGCCATGTCCTTGTTCAGTGCCGGCACACTGATTTCAGCGCTTGCGCCGGGTTTCGCCGAGCTTGTCGTCGGGCGTATTGTTCAAGCATCAGGCACAGCGATCATGATGCCGCTGCTTATGACAACGGTGATGAACCTTGTACCGCCGGAAACGCGCGGCAAAACCATGGGAAACATCTCGATTGTCATTTCGGTTGCACCGGCAATCGGGCCGACAATCTCAGGTTTGATCCTGTCAGCACTCGACTGGCGTTGGCTGTTCCTTCTGGTGCTGCCCATCGCACTTGGCGCGCTGGCACTGGGTGCGTCGCGGATAAAGAACGTTACAGTACCCACGACGGCACCAATCGATGTCCTCTCCATATTCCTCTCTGCCATCGGCTTTGGCAGTTTTGTCTATGGTCTCAGTGGACTGGGTGAAGCTGCGCTTCATCCTCCGGTCGTCTCGCCTTGGATTCCGCTTCTGATCGGTGCAGCCGTGATCGCAATTTTTGTTTTGCGTCAGCTGCAGCTGCAAAAGCAGGATCGGGCACTTCTTGACCTGCGCACGCTGACGACAACAACATTCACGATTGCGGTGGTCATGATGGCCATCTTGATGATGTCGATGTTTGGCGTCTTCATTCTTCTGCCGATCTATCTGCAAAATGTACTGGGGCTTACCACTCTGCAAACCGGGCTTCTCTTGTTGCCGGGTGGGTTGATCATGGGTCTGTGTGCGCCAAAGGTCGGGAGCCTGTTTGATAAATACGGTCCAAAACCATTGGTTATTCCGGGTGCAATTCTGCTCAGTCTGGTAATGTGGGGACTGATCTTCGTGCAGCAGGATACGCCGTACTGGATGTTGCTAATCGCGCATATCGTGTTGAGCATTGGGCTTGCTTTGATGTTTACACCGCTGTTCACCGTCAGCCTGGGATCACTGCCACCCAGACTTTATTCCCATGGGAGTGCCATGATCGGCACCACCCAACAGGTTGCCGGTGCCGCTGGTACAGCACTGTTTGTTGCCATCATGACTTTGCGTGCAGCGAGTGTCAGCGCTGGCGGGGGCGATATCCTCGCCGCAACAACCGGCGGCATCAAAACGGCGTTTCTTTGCGGGGCGATCATTTCGCTTGGCGCGGTTCTGGCATCCTTCTTCGTCAAGAAGCCTGCGGCATAACCAACCGTTGATTGTCATGAGACGAACAAGCCCACGATTTAAATATCGTGGGCTTATTTTTTTGAAGAGCCACAACGGCAATCCGTCTGGCTTGTCACATGGTTATACGAGAGCAATGGGCTGCAATGATGGTCCAAGCGCCCGATGTGCGGCTCCAGACGCGCGTATAGGCCAATTTCTCCGAGAACTTTTCACCGTAATAGGCTCCGGCGACCCGCGCTCTCAATGAAACCAGTGCCGCATTGTCGAGCGGCTTGATGATACGGTCAAGAATCTCGATCTGTACGAGTTCCAGAACACCACTGCGGTAGACTTGAAGATCGTCTGCCTTGCTGGCACGGCGACCCTGATGATCAATGAAAATAAGATCGTCAGCCAGCAGCGTGTTCAACGCCTCGACATCGCCAGCAAGCATGGCAAGCCGCAGACGTTCCTCGCATTGTTCAATAACAGCTTCATGAATAGTGTCAGATGCGATTGTCATCGTGTTATCCCCTCCATATACCGCATCGGCCCGTGCCATGGAGGCTATGGACTGAACCGTAAAAGCAAAATCTATAGTCCTGTTCACCCGATACTCAATACCAAAGTGGACCGGACCTTTAGCAGGCCTCGGCGGAGGCCAACCCATAAAAAGCTAACCCATCATACCTGAACAAGGCATTAACCATAAAAACTCTCTGGAATAAACTCCGTTGCGACATTCCGTGCAGAGCCGGGAGATGCCACGCGCAATTCGGCTATATATTGCCCGGTGAAAAACACGCCAACAAATGAAAATCTATTCACGGCGACGGCGATAGACGCTACATCAGCGCATCATTCTCGTGCAAAGATTGGATCTGCCTATGACTGACACTGTCCTCGATCGCTTCCTCCGCTATGTGGTTATCGATACTCAATCGGACCCCAAGTCATCCGCGCAGCCCACCACCGAGAAGCAGAAGAATCTGGGACGGCTTCTGGTCGATGAATTGCTGGCAATCGGCTTGTCCGATGCGCATCTTGACGAGCACGGCTACGTCTACGCGACGATTCCCTCGAACGTTGACAAGCCGGTGCCGGTCATTTGCTTCTGCTCGCATATGGACACTGCGCCTGATTTCACCGGCACAAATGTCAAACCGCAAATCCTGCGCAATTACGCTGGCGGCGACATCCAGCTTTCAGGCGATCCGCAACAGGTCATCCGCGTCACCAACAATCCGGTGCTACGTGACCAGATCGGCAACGATATCATCACCACTGATGGGACAACGCTGCTGGGCGCCGACGATAAGGCAGGCGTTGCCGAGATCATGAGCATGGCCCAATTCCTGGTTGATAATCCTGATATCAAACACGGAACGATCAAGATCCTCTTCACTCCCGACGAAGAAGTCGGGCGCGGTGCAGATAAAGTTGACCTTGAAAAACTTGGCGCCCAGTTCGCCTATACGGTCGATGGTGAAACCGCCGGGCATATCGAAGACGAGACATTCTCGGCCGACGGTGTAGACGTCACCATTCAAGGTGTTGCCATCCACCCCGGCTTTGCCAAGGATAAAATGGAGAACGCGATCAAGATTGCTGGTGCGATCATCAATCGCTTGCCTAAAGATATTGCACCAGAGGCGACATCCGGCAGAGACGGTTTTATTCACCCAACCGGTGTGACCAGTTCGATGGAAAAGGCCGCTCTCAGTTTCATCATCAGGGATTTCAATGATGATGGGCTTGCTGCCAAGGAAGCCCTGATTGAGGCGATCGTGAAAGAGGTCATTGCTGAATATCCCGGCTCTTCCTACACCTTCAAGGTCACGCAGCAATATCGCAATATGAAAGTCATTCTCGACCAGCATCCGGAGATAGTCGAGAACGCACTTGAAGCGGTACGCCGGGCAGGAATGGAACCGGTGCGCGGCAGTATCCGGGGCGGCACAGACGGCTCCCGGCTGTCCTTCATGGGTTTGCCCTGCCCCAACATCTTTGCTGGCGGCCATGCCTTTCACTCACCACTCGAATGGGTCAGCAGGCAGGATATGGAAAGAGCCGTCAAGACACTCGTCGAGGTGGCGAAGATCTGGGAAGAGCGCGCCTGATTACCCTTTTTCGCAGGTTTTCCGCAGTATTGAGTGATTGCGGAAGACCTGCGACTCCCATCCGTTCCCCTGAAATTGCTAGCATAGCTTTGGTAGTTGACTTCCAAAACGTTTCGGAAAACTATAAAATGAGCGTTTCCGGGAGGGGGCATGTCCAATCTTAAACAACTGGCGCAATCGCTTGGTCTATCCATCACCACGGTTTCTCGGGCTCTGGACGGCTATTCGGACGTATCGGCAAAAACGAAGGCGCGGGTTCTGGAAGCCGCGGCCAAGACGGGATACCAGCCCAACGTAGCCGCCCGCCGTTTGCGCCGTCAGCGCGCCGAACTTGTCGCCGTTACGCTCCCAACAGCTCCCGGTCATATCGGACCACCGCATTTCCTCGATATCCTTTCGGCATGTGCAGAACATCTGGCGCTATCCGGCCTTAATCTTGTCATTGCTCCTGTCCCGCGCGGCCAAAGCGAGCTGGAAATGTGCCAGCGCTTTGTCGATGGCCAGCGTGTCGACGCCATGCTGCTGGTGCGCACCAAACGCAATGACGAACGGGTGGAATTGCTTCAGTCGCGCGGTATCCCTTTTGTTACGCTGGGCCGGACAGAATCTGCCAAACCCCACGCTTTCCTCGATGGCGACGGCTTTGCTGGCTTCCGCGATGCGACACTGCGTTTCATCGCCGATGGTCATATTCATATCGGGCATATTGCGGGGCCACAGGCGTTTTCGTTTGCCCACCACCGCCGCATGGGTTGGGAAGCTGCCCTTGGCCAGACTGGATTGTCATCGGCGTTTCTGGCAGAGGGGGATCCAACCGAGCAAGGCGGTTATGCCGCCGCAAAAGCCCTGATGAGCGGCTCAGTCAAACCCACAGCTATCCTTTGTGCGACCGATGAAATGGCCGTTGGCACCTTACGTGCCTTGCGTGAAATCACGCATGGAAATACGGTCAGCATTATCGGCCATGATGATTTGCCGATGAGTGCGTTTACCGATCCACCGCTCTCCACCATGCGTGTGACGGGCGACGATATCGGCGTTCGCATAGCCTCCCTGTTGCTACGGGCCATTGACGGAGAAGCCCCGGAAGCCCTGCAGGAAATCCATCCGGTGGAATTTCTGCCCCGCGCCAGCCACCGCCGGTCGCAACGGCTGGCCGCCAATGATGCGGGTGTTCAAGCAGAAGAATAGCCGAATGCCGGTAAGGGCTGCGTGATCAGCTTCTTGTCTTGTTCACCACGGCGGACCAATTGCGGTACGGCGACCGAAATGTTGGCACGCGTTCAGCAACCTCCGGCAGTTTGTCAAAGCTTTGGTGTGGTTCCGATTGATACCAGAATGCTACCGAAGAAATGTCATCCGAACGGCCATTGGCATGGCCATGTTCAATCGTAACGCGGATGCTTTTGTGGAAGATAACCGGGTCTTCTATATGCCAGCGATAGAGCGTAACCGGCTCTGTCCAGTTGGGACCGCCCGCAGCAATTATGCCGTGATAGGGCGCGCTATAGGTCTGGGTCGGGCACCAGGCCGTATTGAAATAGTCCTCGGTCCCAGTTCCATGCAGGGTCGGCGGCCAGGCATCATTCGCACCCGGCACAGATTCAGCACGATCTGCAATCAGTTCCGCTTTGGGACCAATACGCGGATCAGGCTTGCGGATCGTATCAGGAACCGAGATTCCGGGTTCACCGTCGATGAAGATCATGTCATCACCCTCGCCGTACCAGTCCCAGACGGCGGACCGCCTACGTGAATAAACGCTGAAGAGAACACCGACATAGTGACCATGCCCTGTTGCATTCAGGATGGTGTAATTCTCCTTGCCATCGACATTCTCGCTGCCGAACAAAACCTGCTCGTTCGTCCTTCCTTCCTCGCTTGGCGCGTGTGGCCGGTCCTGCCGGTACTGGGCATGGAAACGTCCCATATCCTCGTCAAGCGTCTCATGCAGTTCAAGATCGACGTAGTAATAAAACAGGAGATCATGCTCCGCCTCGTTGGTGATCGTGAACTTCATGTGGGAAGCAAATGGCATCGGGAAATAGCAGTTAAAGGCCTTGCCATCCTCGGGACTGGCCTGCATCGGCAAGCTCGCATAATTGCGGGTTTGCGCATGGCCCATACCGAAAAAATCTCCGATCGGGGTTTCGATGCTCGGTTCCGCTTCGCCATCCCACCAGGCACGCAGGACGATTTTGCGCAGGAAACTCTCGCTTTCGCAGGCAAGGGTCGCCCAGATGTGGGTCACAATACCGGCCCCGGCATGTTCAGCAATCACCACTGTCTCGCCGGGTTCAATATGCAGACGATCATCATTTCCTCCCGTGCGGTCAAAACTCGAGAACCGGCGGGTTTTTGCCTTGCGCAATTTTGCCAGACCGCGAAGCGGTGAAAGTGCGGCATCGGTCATATCAGTTCTCCTGTGGAATGGTACGCGGTCATTTCAGGCCACTGGTCTTGATGGAATTGATGATTTGCCGTTGGAAAATCACGAACAGGGCAAGCGTCGGAATGGCGACGATGGTCGAGGCAGCCATCATGTAGTTCCAGGCTGCGGCGTACTGGCTTTTGAAATTGGCAATGCCGACCTGCACCATCCAGAGCTTGCTATCCGAGGTGATGGTCAGCGGCCAAAGAAATGAGTTCCAGTTGGCAAGAAAGAACAGAATTGCCAGAGCTGACAGGATCGGGCGGCTCAGCGGCAGAATGATGTTCCAGTAAATGCGCCAATAGCTGGCGCCATCCATCAGCGCTGCCTCCTCCATCTCGCGCGGGATCGAGAGATAATACTGGCGCAAAAGGAAAATACCGAAGGCATTGAAAATGGCGGGGATGATCAGCCCCGCATAGGAATTGAGCATACCGAGCCATTTTACGATGATGAACAACGGAACGATAATGACGGGCAGCGACACCAGAAACGTCGAGAAAATCGTGAGAAAAATCAGTTCCCGTCCCGGAAACCGCAGCCGCGCCAGTGCATATCCGGCCATGGAGTGAAAGAACAGTGCGATGATGGTAACAGCCGCAGAGACGAAGAGGCTGTTGAACATGAAGCGCAGAAACGGCACGCCGGTCAGCACATAGATAAAGTTGTCGAAGGTTGGCGCGCCGGGAATGAGATTGGATGAGAACGTTTCTGCGGCGGGTTTGAAAGCGATCGACACCATCCACAGCAGTGGAAAGATCGTCATGAGCGCCAGAACCGCTGCGACGGCCATCCAGATGATACGAACAAGGGTGATCTGCGAGCGGGCAAAATAGGCTGAACCGCGATGCGGACTACTCATGGTCAAATCGCCCTCCACGCGTGAACAGGAAGAGCACCAGCGTAAGCAGCATGAGCAGAAGAATAAGCGTTGAGGCCATGGCCGCGGCATAGCCAAAGGCGCCGAAATTGAACGCCTGCTGATAGATATAAACGATCAGCACAGAGGTCGAATTGGCCGGGCCGCCCCGCGTCATCACATAGATGATGTCAAAGACCTGAGCCCCCGCAACAGCAGCCACCATCGAGACCAGCAGAACGAAGAAGCTTGTCGGCTTGAGCAGCGGCAGCGTTATGTACCAGAACCGCGCAATCGGCCCTGCCCCATCTATTTCCGCAGCCTCATAAAACTCTGCCGGAATATCCTGCAATCCGCCCAGAAAGATGAGCATGTAAAAGCCCATCAGGAACCAGACGCTGACGACGACAACCGCCACAAGGGCAAAACTGGGATCGCCAAGAAACGAGATGGCAGGCAATCCGAGTTTGGGTAGCAACCGGCTGATCACGCCAATCTTGTCGACAACCATAAATTGCCAGACAAGCGCCACTACAACCAGACTGACCATATGCGGGGCAAAGAACATCGCGCGGATGACGGCATTGAAACGCCCGGGTTTCTGGATCAGTAGAGCAAGGCCCAACCCGCAGACATAAAGCGAGGGCACCAGCATAAACGCATAAAGTGCGGTGGCTTTTGCTGCCGACCAAAAAAACGGGTCCCTGATCATGCGAGCGTAGTTTCCAAGACCTGCAAACGTGTATGCGCCAAAGCCATCGACTTCAAAGAAGCCGATGACGAATGACAAGACCATCGGCAAGCCCAGAAAGATGAGAAGACCCAGCGCATCCGGCAAGACGAACAGGTAGCCTGCAATCCACTCGCGATGCTTTGCCGACAGACCGCGACGCCTGTTGATAACGAGAGGCCGGTCATTCATCGATACAGGTCCCCTTCTGGCAGTGCGTCAAAGGATCGGCGCGCCCTTATAGGAAGCAAGGAACGCATCAATCTGCTGCGACGCCGCCGTTGCGGTGGCCTGCGGGTCGGCACCGTTCAACTGGGTTTGCTGAATGGCATCCGAGATGATCTTGTAGACCTCAGGCGGAAGTCGCGGTTCGGCTCGAGTGCCCGGATGGATGTCTTTGGCAAAGATGCCCATGCCGCCTTTGCTGTAAACCTCGGCGCCTGACTTGAGCGCGCTATTGCGTGGCGGCATGTCGGATTTTCCGACCGTGCACCAATTGACCACACGGTCGACCGACCCCTGATCCATGGAAGCCAGTGCCCATGCACAAAACGCAGCGGCAGCATCAGGGTTCTTACCCTTGGCATTGGCGACAAACGCCCAGCCACCACCAACGGTCACGTATTTCCCGTTGGCAGGGGTCGGCAACCGGAAAATGCCGTAGGGAACATCCTTGGCATTGTTCTGCATGGCAGAAATAGCCCAGATACCGACATTCTGCATCGCCGCATAACCGGAGCCGAGATTGGCAACAACGTCATTGGCGCCGTAGCCCAGCACTTGCCTTGGAGCCACCCCGAGATTGATTGCGTCCTGCCAGAATTTCAGCGCCTGAATAGTCGCGGGAGAGTCAAAGGCACTCTTACCATCGGCACCCTGAAAGGCCCCACCGCCCTGCCACAGGAACGGATACCAGGTGAAGTTCTGGTAATAGCCGGGATTGGTCTCAAACAGGACGCCGAAGCGTTCCGGCGTTGTCAGCTTCTTGCCAAGCTCAAGCAGTTCGTCCCATGTCTTGGGAACATCATTTTCATTGAGCCCGGCTTTTTCAAAGGCGCTGATGGAATAATACATAGCCATCGGCTCGACTTCCATCGGAATACCGTAGATCTTGCCATCGACCTTTCGGCTCGCAAGAACACTCTCCGGGAAGTCTGCCTGAGCCGTGGCATCGATATGCGGCGTTAAATCCTGCAGCACACCGCCATTGTAATAGCGCAGGAAATCACCGGGCGAGATCAGAAAAATATCCGGTCCATCTCCCGAGGCAAACGACGTCGCCAGTTTGGTGCCGTTGATGTATTCCGAGTTCGGCACAAATTCGAGTTCAACCTTCTGCGGATGGCTGGCGTTCCAGTCGGCCACGGTCTTCTCGAACCAGGCAATCTGGGATGGAACCTGACCACCGGGCGCATAGAATTGCCAGAACTTGAGCGGAGCATCCTGTGCCCGGACAGCCATTGTGTTGATAAACGGAAAACCCGTGACGCCACCGATCAGCCCGGCAGCGGCAAAAGCCGAGGCATTGGTCAATATCTTGCGGCGCGACAGATCAGTCCGCGACCGTTTATCGTGTCCCTTGAATTCATTGCTCATGATTTCCTCCCTCTTCCTTGTCAGACGCAACGCCAATGCTCCTCCACCGGTGTTCGCCCGTGTTTTGTCAGATCAGGCCGTATCAAAAGGATGCAGGATACAGGGCACCACCTCCGTGCGCGGTTCTGCGTCATAGGTTCCATTGAGACGGTCGATCAGCATTTCGGTGGCGCGGCGCGCAAGAACCGCCGGACTATTGCCCACCCGGGTCAGTTTGGGTCTGATATATTCAAGCTGCGGCTGGTCGCCGAACACGGCAACCGCGATGTCTTCAGGCACACGAATGCCGCGATCATAAAACTCTGCCAGCGCGCCCGCCGCCATCAGGTAGTTGCCGAAAAAAACAGCCGAAGGAAGGTTTGCCGCATGACGGGCCAGTAGCCACTGGGCAGCGTCTTTGCCGGAGGGTGTGAGATACGTACCCTCGTAACGCATCCCTTCGATGAGGGGAACTCCATAATCGTGCAAGCCTTGCTCGAATCCTTCTGCCCGTTGCATTGCTTCCTTGAAAAAGGACGGACCGGTAACATGAGCAATACGGCGATGGCCTTTTTTCGCAAGATATTCCCCCATTTGATAACCACCCCCGTGGTCGTCGATTTTGACGCTGTCGACTGCCTGATTTGGAAGATGCCCAATGAAGACGGATGGGATATCGATCTTCAGCAGGGCATCGTGCATGCCATGCAGGGCGAAATCACCGACGATAAGTCCGTCGACGCGTTTGTTGCTGATCTGGCTGAGATATTCCCGGCCATGGTCCTGCGACCGCCCGCCGGGAACATCCGTGTTGAAAATCAGCGTGTCAAAGCCGATTGCCTCAAGCTCCGATTGTGCGGTTTTTACAAGCTCCGGATAAAACGGGTTGCGTATATCCGGAATGAGCATGGCGATGATGTTTGTGCGCCCGGTCCTCAAGCTGCGTGCTTGCGGGTTTGGCGCATAGCCCAACTCATCGATTGCACGGTGAACGCGTTCCCGCAGAGATTTCGACACGCGATCCGCATGATTGATGACATGCGAAACCGTTGTCTTTGACACACCCGCGCGTTCTGCAACTTCCGCTATTGTGCTCATAATTGCAAAATATCGCGCTTTGAATGCATTTGCAAATCGATTTGCAAATAATTTTGGGTAATTCATCGTGAGATAAGGCATTCCTCCTCTTTCAAAGGAATGCAGTGATGAAACGTTTCATTGTCTTATGTGGGGGCTGGCGCACACCTGTTTCCCGGGCGCCACACAGCATTTGGTTTTCTTGGATCATCGGCAATCAAAGCGATTGCTATTGTGTTGCTGAGATATCCGTATCAACAGCGCAAACTTTTGATCGCGTCAAAAACCGCACTTCCCGGCCATTGTCGAGCGAGAACATACCGCCCCGGCCCGGAACGACGTCAATAATCAGTTCGGTGTGCTTCCAGACATCATATTGCGATGCACTGATATAGACAGGCGCGCCACCAATCTCGCCAAGACAGACATCATTATCACCAACAATAAAATCACCCTGCGCGTAGCACATGGGTGAAGAGCCATCACAGCAGCCACCGGACTGATGAAACATGATCGCTCCGTACTCAGCCTGCAGTGTTTTTATAAGATCGAGAGCAGCATTTGTGGCGCTGACCTGATTTTTCATGATGCCCTCCAAGATGGAGCTGGCGGCGCCACACGAGCGCCACCAGCTTTATGACTCTACAGTGATCAGAAGAAGCCAAGCTTCTTCGGGCTGTAGCTCACCAACATGTTTTTGGTCTGTTGATAGTGATCCAGCATCTTCAGATGGTTTTCCCGCCCAATGCCTGACTGCTTGTAGCCGCCAAAGGCCGCATGCGCCGGATAGGCATGGTAGCAATTTGTCCAGACACGACCGGCCTGAATGGCCCGGCCAAAGCGGTAACAGGTATTTGCATCCCGGCTCCAGATGCCCGCGCCGAGGCCATAAAGTGTGTCGTTGGCAATCGACAGCGCTTCGTCATTGTCCTTGAAGGTGGTGACTGAAACGACGGGGCCGAAAATCTCTTCCTGAAAGACCCGCATACGATTGTGGCCCTTGAACACGGTCGGCTTTACATAGAAGCCACCGGCCAGATCACCCGCCAGCATATTGCGTTCACCGCCGGTCAAAATCTCGGCGCCTTCCTGTTTACCGATATCGATATAGGAAAGGATCTTCTCCAGCTGCTCACTGGAAGCCTGCGCGCCGACCATGGTGGCAGGATCAAGCGGGTCACCCTGAACGATCGCCTCAACGCGCTTGAGCGCACGCTCCATAAACTCGTCATAGATGGATTCGTGGATCAGAGCGCGGCTCGGGCAAGTGCATACCTCGCCTTGATTGAGCGCGAACATGACAAAACCTTCAATCGCCTTGTCAAAGAAATCATCATCTTCTGATGTCACATCCTTGAAGAAGATGTTGGGGGATTTGCCGCCCAGTTCCAACGTCACCGGAATGAGATTCTGGCTGGCATATTGCATGATCAGACGGCCGGTTGTCGTTTCGCCGGTAAAAGCAATCTTGGCGATGCGCGGGCTGGACGCGAGTGGCTTGCCTGCCTCAAGGCCAAATCCGTTGACGATGTTAAGAACGCCCGGCGGCAAAAGATCGCCGATGAGTTCAGCCAGTACCAGAATTGAAGCGGGCGTCTGTTCCGCCGGTTTCAAGACGACGCAGTTTCCGGCGGCGAGTGCCGGGGCAAGCTTCCAGATCGCCATTAGCAGGGGAAAATTCCATGGAATAATCTGGCCAACAACACCCAGCGGCTCATGGAAGTGGTAGGCGACGGTGTCGTGGTCGACTTCCGAGATTCCGCCTTCCTGTGCCCTGATAACGCCGGCAAAATAGCGGAAGTGGTCAATGGCCAAAGGCAGGTCGGCAGCGGTTGTCTCGCGGATCGGCTTGCCATTGTCCCATGTCTCGGCCTGTGCCAGCAGGGTCAGATTGTCTTCCATCACCTGCGCGATCTTGTTCAGGATAACACTGCGCTCGGCAACGCTAGTGCGGCCCCAGGCATCCTTGGCGGCATGGGCAGCATCGAGAGCGGCCTCAACATCGCTCGCATCGGACCGCGCGATTTCGCAGAGGACCTGACCGTTGATTGGCGAGGTATTGTCAAAATAACGCCCGGACTTTGGTTCGACAAACTTGCCGCCGATGAAATTGCCGTAGCGCTTTTTGAAATTCGGGCGAACTGTGCGGTTAAATTCTACCTTGTTCATTGTGTTCCTCCCTGGCGCAGAGGCTTGCAAAGCAAAAGCTCCACTTGCCTGTGCGCACTGATTAATGCCGCCTCCTGCGGCTGAGGAAGGATCGCGCGCGGATAGACATGTGTCACCCTGCACCAATGACCGGGCATTGCCCGTTGTCTCACTTTTGAGACAATGCCGGATTGGATTCAGCAAGCCGCCTTGGCTTCAGTTGATCCCGAGCTTTTTCAGCTTGCGGTGCAGCGTGGCACGGCCCATTCCCATCATGGTGGCGGCGGTCGATATGTTGCCGCCCGCATTGGCAAGGGCACGCTGGATGACGCTGCGCTCGGCTGCGGCAAACCCCTGATCTATTCCCATGTTCTGCCCGAGAAGATTGGCGGCAGGCAGCGGCTTGCTCAAGGTTTCATCCGTGAGACCCAGATAATGCCGGACAGTCCGGGACGCGCCAATAACGAGATCATCCTCATCCACGGCAATCAGCGCGCTTGCGCTGCGTTCATAGCTCACATCCGGCCCAAGCTTTGCCAGCATGATCCGTGCCTTTGGGAAAGCCAGACGGAAATTCTCCGCCTCCACCCGGCGCGCCGCATCGACAACAGCAACAGCAATCAGTTTGACAAAGTCTTCGGTGAGATCCCGGCGCGCCGACGAAACATCGATTGCTGCCATCAGGCGTCCGCAATGGTCAAATATGGGAGCAACGGTGCAGGATAGCGCCGTATTGCGGCTGCGGAAATGCTGATCCCTATGGATTGTCAGGGCGCGTTGCTCGGCAAGCGCAGTACCGATGCCGTTCGTGCCCTCACGCTCTTCACTCCACACAGCCCCTGTCCAAAGGCCGATCTTGCAGAAGGTGTCATCGTCAGACACGCTGCCGCGGCGATCAACCGGAACGCCATCCTTATCCGCCAGAAGCACGCAGCAACCGGCACCGCCAACGGCGGAATAAAGCCGGTCCAGCGTTGCTTGCGCAGTCGTGATCAACGATCCCAAGCGCTCGCGGGCATCAGCAAGTTCACGTTCACCGAGAAAATCAGGTGGTGCGCCCTCTTCCGGGTTCAAGCCATAAAGGCGCATGGAACGCCCCCAGGATGCCACGAGCGCGGATTGCGCAGCGGCACTTCCGGTGAGCGCGGCTTGAATTTGTTCGGCATGCTGTCCATCATGTCGCGTAGCCATTGGTCTCCTCCCAAAGTCCAGGCGCCCTTCATGCGTTCCCTTACGTTAAGCTAGTTGACGTTCTGGTCAAGACAATCGACGCCGCTGTCATCTGGTCTAATCGCTCCCGAAAGATAAAATTTCCAGTTCTTGAGCAAGTTAGGGAATCTCATATCCAGACATGCACGCCTAAAAGTATTTCAATGGCGCTGAAGTGTTTGACGACTGTTACGGCAGGATGATGCATATAAAAGACATTCAATCGACGGCGACATTATCCGAATTGGAAATTCGCGAGCTGTTCAGAAAAATGCTGAAGCTCACCGAAAATGCGCGGGGTGCTACATCCACCGGCCGCCATGAACTCGATGTCATACAAAACGTTCTGAAATTCTCGATGGCGCGGTTGAAAGAACCCGATAATCGCGGCACAGCCAACGACAATCCAGCCGGGCATTCCGATATCAAATAGTTTCGCTTGCCTTTGCCGGTCTCAAAGCCCGACATCATAGAGAATTTGGTTCATCGAACGAGCAGGCTCTCTTTCTTGTACGCCGCCAATAACCTTGGCGGGAACGCCCGCTACTGTTTTCCTGTTCTCAACGGATTTGAGTACAACCGATCCGGCACCAATCTTTGAATTGACGCCGATCTCGATATTTCCAAGCACGGTGGCATTGGCACCAATGAGAACACCATGCCTTACCTTGGGGTGCCGGTCGCCGGTATCTTTTCCGGTGCCGCCCAATGTGACGCCCTGCAGAATGGAAACATTGTCTTCGATAACAGCCGTTTCCCCAATGACAATACCGGTGGCATGATCAAAAAAGACGCCCTTTCCCAGCCGTACAGCCGGATGAATATCGACCTGCAGAACGCGCGATGATCTCGATTGCAAATAGGCGGCAAGGTCCTCACGGCCTGTTCCCCACAGGAGATGAGCAAACCGATGGATCTGGATGGCGTGAAAACCCTTCAGATAGAGCAGCACATGCAGCACGCTTTTGGTCGCCGGGTCCCGCTCCAGAACCGCATTGATATCTCTCTCGGCACCGGCGAGCACCGTAGGGTCCTGTTGCAGCAGATCACTGAAAAGATCGAATAATCTTTCGCTCGTCACCAATTGGCTGGCCAAGACCTCTGCCAACTGAAAACACAAAGCGTGTTCCAGCCTGTCAAAGCGTATCACCGAATGCTGGAGGACCGGAGCCAGTGTCGGCTCACGTTCACTCGTTGCAAGCGCCTCGAAGAGGATACGCGACCACAGGGATCGGCTTTTTGACGTCGCTGCTGCATTGGTCATGTTGCACCTTAAAACCCGGTGAGTGGCGTGATCTTTGAGCCATCACTGAAACGCGAAAATCGAAAATCCTTTGGATCAACCACAGGCGAGCGTCCCGTTACGATATCGGCCATCAAACGACCCGCAGCAGGCCCAATTCCGAAGCCATGCCCGGAAAAGCCAGTGGCAATATGAAAGCCGGGCACCGCGTCAACAGCGGAGATAACAGGAATAGCATCCGGAGTGACATCGATATATCCGGCCCAACGCTGCGCAATCTCGGCTTGGTTGAACACCGGAAATGCGGCCTTCAGACTATCGAAAAATCTGTCTGACAGATTGAGCGACGGCTTGGGATCAAGCACGCGGTTATATTCGAACGGGCTTGCCTCATCCATTTTCCACTTTGTCGGAATACGCGCTTCATCGAAAAAGCGTCCACCAAGGCGAAAAGACAGCGAACTCCATTCCAGTTTCAGGGCTGGCAGGAATTTGAACGCGTAGCGGAATGATTTCGGTACAATATCGACAATGTTCTCATCACCTGATGCGATGGTGTAACCGCCATCCTGCCGTTTGCGGATGGCAAAATCTTTGGACCAGAGCGCCGATTCAGGCCCGCCTTCAAGCGGTTTGGTGCGGATGACCGTGTTCAGCACTTTAAGCTGTGGCAGATCAATCCCGTAAAGACCGCAAAACAGGTTGGACCAGGCCCCGCCCGCAAGCACGACAGCATCACAGGCAATGCTTCCGCGCTCTGTGACCACACCGGAGATCTTGCCGCCTGCCGTCTCGATGCCGCGCACCGCACATTCAGTAAGAATGGAAGCACCCTTGTCGCGCGCTGCCTCGGCAATTGCCGGTGCTGCCTTTTGCGGCTCGGCTCGGCCATCAACAGGTGTGTATAGCGCGCCTTTGAGGTTCATCTTGCCGCCCGGCAGCAGATCATCGAGTTCCTTGCCGCTGACCATACGGCTTTCCAGCTGATATCCCTCAAGGTTTTGCAGCCAGCGCTCATTGTCCTCATAGGATTTATCGTCAGGGGATGTGAACAGAATGCCCGCACGCTTGTAACCCGTATCGCGGCCAAGGCGCTTGTCAAAGCCCGACCATAGACGCAGTGCTTCCGCCATGAGCGGCACTTCGCGCGGGTCGCGGCGAGAGATGCGCACCCAGCCCCAGTTGCGGCTCGATTGTTCCTGACCGATACCACCCTTCTCGCAAAGGGCGACCTTCAGGCCGCGTTCTGCCAGTTCCAGTGCTGTCGACGCCCCGATAATACCACCGCCGATAACAACAACATCCACTTTTTTCGGGATTTCTTCATCACCGTGAACACGCACAACATAGGGGCCGGGCATTGAATGGGTACCTCTTCACGAATGGACGATTGCGCAGCTGTATCAGTATTGCAAGGTCGTGCGCAGGCACTTCCAATCGTACCTCTCTATCCCCGCTGCCGGAAGGTAGAGCAGAACCATCGTGAAGGGAGGCATCTTTTTGCGAATAAATGTTTATTTCAGTGGAAACATGCTCAAAATGAAGTTCTCACGCACTCAGATTTGCTGTCAACGCCCGACACTTCGCAAGGATACGAAGCATCGAGCGCTGAGCCAGGTTTAGAGGATTTTATCGAGCGTGATCGGCAGATCGCGGATGCGTTTTCCTGTCGCGTGGAAGACCGCGTTGGCAATGGCTGGTGCCACACCAACAATGGGCAATTCACCAACAGCTTTGCCCCCGAGCACCGAGGCATGGTGATCCGGAATGCCGACAGAGATCACCTGAAGATCGGGAATATCCGCGTTCGTCGCCACCAGATAGTCGCCCAGATTATTATTGATCACCCGGGCGTTGCGCGGATCAATAATTCCTTCCTCAAGCAGAGCCTGCCCGATGCCCATGATAATACCGCCTCGCCATTGGCTTTCGGCGAGTTTGGGGTTGTACAGGCGGCCTGAATCAAGCGCCGACACCATGCGCGAGACCCGGACCGTGCCAAAGTCCTCATCAACCCGCACTTCAACAAAGTGCGCGCACCAACTGTGAAGCGAGTAGCCACCTTCCGTTGGTGACTTCATCGCCATCATGGTCGTAAAGTTATTATAGCGATCTACGGTGTTTTTTTTCTCCTCCGGCAGGGTATCGCGCAGGGTCTCAATCTTTTCCTGTCCGATATGCTGCATGAAATCGGCGATTGAAATATCTGCCCGTTCGCCGCGCGGCGTCGAGATCGTACCATCCGCGATAGTGAGTGTATTCAACTGGAGATCGAGGAACGGCGAGTTGGGATGATTGAGCGCGAGGCCAATCAATTCCTCGCGTGCGGCAAGCGCTGCCTTATGCACTGCACCGGTCATAAGGTTGGCAAGTTGCGAGCCGCCCGCCACCGGTGCCCGTGGCAATGCAGAATCTCCAAGCTTCACACGGATCTGTTCAACCGGAATACCCAGAACTTCGGCCGCTGTCTGGGCGAGGATTGTATAGGTTCCCTGCCCCATATCGATGCTGCTGCTTGCCACCTCCGCCGTACCATCTGCGAGAATACGAACCAGAGCCTCGCCCGGTGTGCGCCGCACCGGATAGGTGCCAGCCGCAACACCCCAGCCGATGAGCTGGTTTCCATCCCGCATTGATCTTGGCGCCGGTGTGCGTTTCGACCAGCCAAAGGCTTTTGCGCCTTCGGAAAAGGCTTCCCGCAACTGCCGTGTTGACCACGGTATTTTTGCGTGCGGGTCCTCTTCAGCATAGTTCAGCAACCGGATTTCCAGAGGGTCCATGCCGATTTCATAGGCAAGCTCGTCGATTGCCGATTCAATGCCGAAAGCACTCGGGTTTTCGCCGGGTGCCCGCAAGGCCCCCGGAGTAACCGTGTTCAGTGGAATGACATTCTGGCGGGAGCTGAAGTTGGGCACCGCATACATGATCGCGGTGACTGATCCCAGTGGCTCGACTGCCATTCCAAGCTTGGATGTCTCGTTGACCCCGTGTTGGATAATGGAAAGGAGTTTCCCCTCCTTCGTCGCGCCAAGTGCCAATGTCTGACGGGTGGCCGGACGACCGCCATACGCAGTAAATGTCTGCGGCCGTGTGACCGCAAGTTTGACCGGCTTGCCGAGCATGCGCGCAGCAATTGCTGCCACGGCCCCATGCGGCAGCGACAATGCTTTGGAACCAAATCCTCCGCCAATATAGGGCGAAATCATCCGCACATTTTCAAAGGGTATACCGAACCATTCAGCATAGGAGCGGGCCATGCCGTCCACCCACTGGCTTGGCTCCCAGAGGGTCAGCTTGTCACCCTCCCATTGCGCAATAATGCCATGCGGTTCGATAGCAACATTGTATTCGCGCGGGGTTTTGTATTCCTGTTCAATACGCACGGGTGCTTCGGCGAATGCCGTCTCCGCATCCCCCCACGACTTGGTCATGGGATCAATTGGTACGCCCTCACCGGCCTTGGGGTCCTCAAGACCATAGACATGCTCCGTTTCCTCATAGCTTACCTTGATGAGGGCAGCAGCGGCCGTGGCCTGCTCCAGCGTTTCCGCCACAACGGCCACCACATGCTGACCATTGAAGCTGACGGTCTTCGGCAGTGCCAAAAACGGGCCTTCAGGTCCCGGCGTGCCGGCCCATGTCGTCGCTGATTTCAGGTGGGTGATATTATCTGGTGTCAAGACCAACAGGACGCCGGGCGATGCCTCCGCTGCCTTGCTATCGACTGATTTCACTGTCCCGGCAGCAATCGTGCTCTGCACGGTAACGGCGTAGACCAGCCCTTCGATCTGATGTTCGATCGCGTAGGTGGCGCGTCCCGTAATTTTTTCCGGGCCATCGATACGTGACAGGCGCCCGCCGAGATTGCCATCGGACGCATCACCATGTTTGGGTTTAGGCGTTACGAAAGTCATGCCAGACCTCCCATTTTCAGAACAGCACGCGTGATAACGCGTGGAGCAAGATCGATTTTGTAGTGGTTTGCACCGTGATCAATCGCCCCCTCCATGACAAGCAGACTGGCCTTGCGGACCAATTCCGGTTCCAGCACTTTGCCAATCAACGCCGCCTCAACCGTGCGGGCTCGCCAAGGTTTGGTTGCAACGCCGCCAAGGGCTATGCGTATGTCGCGGACAGTCGTGCCATCCGCTTCAAGCTCAAGTCCTACCGCTGCACTGGCAGCGGCGAACTCGTAGGATTGCCGGTCGCGCACCTTGATATAGGTCGAGCGCCTCGCAGCAGCCGAGGCGGGTATTGTCACTGCCGTAATGATTTCGCCGCGCTCAAACGCATGCTCGCGATCCGGTGTATTTCCGGGAAGCCTGAAGAAATCATCCACCGCCACTTGTCTTTCGCCCAGATGCACAATTGCATCGAAAGCCACCAGCGCAACGGCCAGATCGCCGGGATAGCCAGCAATGCACGCATCGCTCGTCCCCAGAACCGCATGATTGCGGGTGACGCCCCCGAGAGCAGAGCAGCCGGAGCCCGGATGACGCTTGTTGCATGCGGGAAACACCGCCGCATCGCGGAAATAGGAACAACGCGTCCGCTGCAACAGATTACCGCCGATAGTTGCCATATTGCGGATTTGTGCCGAGGCGGCCAGCGCGAGGGATTCCGCTACAGCCGGAAAGCCTTTTTGAACGGCGGGGTGATCCGCCACCGCGCTCATGCGGGCAAGCGCCCCGATGGATGCCTGCGTTTCGTCAACCTCTATGCCGTCAAGGCCAGCAAGATGGGTGATATCGACAACGGTGTCAGGTTCGGCAATCCCGCATTTTGCCAGATCGAGCAGCGTCGTGCCGCCAGCAAGCACCATATTGCCCGCCAGCGCGGCGGCCCTGCGGGCTTCATCGGCAGAATGGGCGCGAAGATAGGAAAAATTCTTCATGATGCTGCCTCCGCTGCTTCGCGTACTGCGGCCACGATGTGCGAGTAGGCACCGCACCGGCAAAGATTACCGGACATATATTCGCGGATTTCGTTGTCGGATTTCGTGTGCCCTTCGCGGATACAGGCAACCGCCGACATGATCTGGCCGGGGGTACAATAGCCGCACTGAAAGGCGTCGTGCTCCAGAAATGCAGATTGAACGGGATGCAAGCCACCATCGCCATCGGCGAGACCTTCAATCGTTGTGATTGTCCGCCCTTCAACCTGTGCTGCAAGGGTCAAGCAGGCAAGCACCCGCTTGCCATCAACATGAACAGTACAGGCACCACACTGGCCCTGATCACAGCCCTTTTTGGTCCCGGTAAGGTCAAGATGCTCGCGCAGCGCATCCAGCAGAGTGACGCGCGGTTCAACGGCAAGCTCTCGACTCCTGCCATTTATATCCAGCTTCAAGTTGATTGTTCCGGTCATTATATCGCTCCTGCTTTGCGGATGCAGATTCATTCGACAGCCCGATACCCAAACGCCAAGCGTCAGGAGAAGTTCACATCGCTGTGCGCTTTACCTACCTGTCAGATGGGTCGAATCGAGTTTACCTGTGTTTAGAGACATGACATTGGGACCCATTCTGCGATAAGAAGGCAAAAGGACTCCACTTAAACGGAGGGGCCTCCGCTTATCTTAAGAACTTGTTGCTCATGGTCAAGCCCCCATGAGCGTGGAGCAGAATTTGGTCGCCAAGCCATCAGAGAATGCCGAGCCAGCGCCTTTGAGTGTGAAAGGTATGCGCGCCGATGCGCGTCGCAACCGGGAAAAGCTGCTCGAAGTGGCCGCCGTGGTTTTCTCCGAACATGGCGTGGAAGGCTCTCTTGAAGATATCGCCCGGCGGGCGGGCGTTGGCATTGGCACGCTATACCGGCATTTTCCGACCCGCGAACATCTCGTGGAGGTCGTCTACAAACGCGAGGTTGAGAACCTTTGTGCGGCAGCGGGGGAATTATCGCTGCATCACCCGCCGGATGTTGCGCTTGAAGAATGGATGCATCGCTTTGTCGGATATATCGCTGCAAAGCGTGGCATGGCAAACAGTCTGCGCATACTCGTTACCAGCAATTCCGAGCTGTTTGCCGGAAGTTCGGGTATGGTCGCCGTCTCGCTTCGAAATCTCGTCGAAGCAGCGGCCAATGATGATCTTATCCGCCGGGATATTGACAGCACTGACCTGCTGCACGCCCTGTTTACAATCTATTCCATCCCCGACGCTCCCGATTGGCATGACCGGTCGCGCCGCCTGGTAAAGCTGCTGATGGACGGATTGCGGTGGGGCGCTCGTGACAGGAGCACAGCCCAACGCGATGAGAGCCCTCGCAATGGCTAGGACCCCATGATGTCCGATACCGCCTCATCGGCGGGCATGGACTGGAGCAGGGTTTCGCGAGCCGAGCGCAGATGATTACGGCAGGCAATGTCAACTTTTGCCGCATCGCGCGAACGCAAGGCATCGATATACGCCAGATGCTCTTCCAGAGCCTTGGCGTTGCGAGCCCGTTCGTTCACCTTTCTCCATTGATAATGGTAGTGAAACACGATCGCGATGACGTCGTAGAAATCAATGACAAAGCGATTGCGCGAAGCGGAATGGATCATGCGATGAAACCGCTCATCAAGCGCGGAAAAATCCATATAGCGCGTATCAATATCGCGTAGCAGCGCAAGGTGGTCGGCCTCCAGAACATCCAGTTCCTCAATAGCAGGATGATCATCGGGCAAGTTCAGGAAAGCAACGGCGGAGCGCAGCTCAAAAATCTCCCGGATTTCAAAGAGTTCAAGCGCAAATGAGCGGGTAAACCCCTTTAACACCCAATGGCTGTTCTTGCGTTTTTCAATCAGCCCGAACCGGCTGAACCGGATCAGAAATTCGCGCACGCTTGACGTGCCGACACCAATATCGCGGGCAAGTTCAAGCTCATTGATCTGCATTCCGGGCTGGGCTCCGCCAGCCAGAATGCGCTGCATGAAACTACGCTCGATGATCTCCGACAATGAGTCCGTTTCCTCATCGGGAAAATAGTCTGATTTGACAGGCTTACGCAGAACTGTCTTGCTGCGCTTTGTCCATTCGATCAGGCCTTTTTCCTCCAAAGCACCAAGAATGGCGCGAACCGTGGTCCGGCTGATGCCAAGGCGTGTTCCAAGCTCGGGTTCTGATGGAAGCTCCTCAATATCTTTGAGAAGGCGAAGACACCTGTTGTAGCCCTCCTTGAACACCGTATTCTGCTTCGACATTCTATTCTTTCATGATCCAGAACCGACCCAATCCGACCGGGACTTGCAGTTCCGCCTATAGTTCGAGCTGATTTGTGTTTTATCCGTAAGAGGCGTTGACGGCAAAATGTATTTTGTCGATAAAAGACGAATTGTGCAGATATTGACATGTTAGCTCAGTGCTCGCACCATTGGTTTGTTCTGGGAGGAACAGTTGGATATCCGGAAGATTGGTAAAACGCCGCTGGCCGTGACAACGATCGGCTTTGGTGGGGCAGCTATTGGCGGGCTCTATCGCGAGTGCACGCGTGACGCAGCGATGGAAACGCTGCAGGCCGCGTGGGATGCTGGATTACGCTATTTCGATACGGCGCCCTTTTATGGCTTCGGCCTTTCAGAACGGCGAACGGGTGATTTTCTGCGCGACAAACCGCGTGAAACCTATGTTCTTTCAACGAAGGTTGGCCGGTTTCTGCGACCTGTTCCGGAAGATCAGGTCCCCGATCATTCCTACGTCAATCCCCTGCCCTTCGCTGTCGACTATGACTACAGTTATGACGGTATCATGCGGTCCTTCGAGTTCAGCTTTGCGCGGCTGGGCCTGAACAGGATCGATATACTTTACGTGCATGATATTGGCGCCTACACCCATGGTGCCGACAAGAACGCCGTCTACATGGCCCAACTGCTTGGAGGCGGACTGAAGGCATTGGAGGAGCTTAAATCTTCGGGTGCGATCTCAGCCTATGGCCTCGGCGTCAACGAGGTCGAAGTGTGCCTTGAGGTCGCCGCCAGACACCCGATTGACTGCATTCTGCTCGCAGGGCGCTATTCCCTGCTCGACCGTTCGGCCGAACGCGGCTTGCTGGATATCTGCCGGAAACAGCAAATATCACTGGTGATTGGCGGCGTCTTTAACTCAGGCATTCTGGCAACCGGCCCGGTTACCGGTGCAAATTTTGACTATGGGCCCGCATCACAGGACATTCTGGATCGCGTGCGCTCAATGCAGGCAGTTGCAACGAACCATCATGTACCGTTGGCGGCAGCGGCACTTCAGTTTCCGTTCCGCGAGCCGGTGGTGGCGAATGTGCTGATCGGTACCGCAAAACCGTCGAGTCTCACCCGAAATATCGAGCTTCTTTCAACAAAAGTCCCTGAAAGCGTCTACGCAGAATGTGAACCCTTCACGATCCGCTGAGATGCTTGCAAAGAATACGCATTTAAATTAGCTTCGCATGATCGATGTTTTTTATCGATAAAGAGCGGATTGAAAAGCGCCCTCTCAATCCGGACATAAGCAAATAAAACCGGCGCTACGAGAGGAACACAACCATGATTTCTACAGGAAAGTGCATCAATCGCAGAACCGTTCTTGGTACCGCCGCTCTGGCTCTGCTGGCAGGAATGATATCCGTCGCACCGGTCCGTGCCGCGGATGTAACCATCCCTATTATCGTCAAGGACACGACGTCTTTCTATTGGCAGATCGTCCTTGCCGGCGCGCGCAAGGCGGGCAAGGATCTCGGTGTCAAAGTACCCGAGCTTGGGGCCCAGGCTGAATCCGATATTAACGGTCAGATTTCCATTCTTGAAAATGCCGTCTCCGGCAAACCGGCTGCCATCGTCATCTCCCCCACCGAGTTCAAAGCACTCGGCAAGCCCATTGATGAAGCGGCGAAATCCGTCAAAATCATTGGCATCGATTCCGCTGCGGATTCCAAATCATTCACGTCATTCCTGACAACGGACAATGTACAGGGTGGACGTGTGGCAGCCGACGGTCTCGCTGCAGCAATCACAGAAAAATATGGCAAGGCTGAAGGCGAAGTGGCTCTCATCACGGCACTTCCCGGTGTCGGTTCGCTCGACCAGCGCGCCAAAGGTTTCAAAGAACAGCTTGCAGCCAAATATCCCGGTCTCAAGCTGATTGCCGACAAGGTTGCTGACGGTCAGGCCACGACGGGTCTCAACATCACGACTGATCTGATTACTGCCAATCCAAACCTGCGCGGTATCTTCACATCCAACCTGATCATGGCTCAGGGCGCGGGTCAGGCCATTGCCGAAAACAAGGCGCAGGACAAGATCAAGGTTATCGGCTTCGACAGCGACGAAAAGCTGGTCAAGTTCCTGTCAAACGGGACATTGGCCGGGTTGATCGTTCAGGACCCCTACCGCATGGGTTATGATGGCATCAAGACCGCTTTGGCCGCCTCAAAAGGCGAAAAGACAGAGGCCAATGTCGATACCGGTGCAAACCTGATCACCAAAGCCAATATGAACGACAAACGCGCGCAGGAGTTGCTCAACCCCAAGCTGGACTGATCCAGATTTGCTCAACAGTCAGTGGGGTCGCCATGACAGATCATGATATTTCGCATCGCTCCAGCAGCGGGCAAAGTGAAGATGTATCCGCAGCGGCGGCCCACCTGCCTATTCTGGAATTGCGTGGGCTTGAGAAACAATATCTTGGAACCCACGCGCTAAAACCTGCCGATCTTGCTTTCAAGGCTGGAGAAATTCACGCCATTGTCGGTGAGAACGGCGCAGGAAAATCGACGCTGATCAAGCTTTTGACCGGCGTCATCCCCCGCACCGCCGGCGAGATATTGTTTCGAGGCGAACCCGTAGCGCTGACGACACCGCTGGAAGCGATCCAGCATGGGATCAATGCCGTGCATCAGGAGGTCGTGCTCTGCCCGCATTTGACCGTTGCCGCCAATATCTTTCTGGGTGAGGAACAGCGCCGTTTCGGTCTCCTGCAGCATCGCCATATGATCCGGGAAGCACAAAAAATCCTTGATGATCTTGGCTTTGCACTACCGGCCCATGCGCTGCTAAGCGACCTGACCATCGGGCAGCAGCAATTGATCGCAACGGCGCGCGCAGCAACACGCGGCGCACGTTTTCTCATCTTCGACGAACCAACTGCCTATTTGACGCGCGAGGAAGCAGCGCAGCTCTTTGCGCTGATCCGCCGTCTGCAGAAAAGCGGCGTCACCATTGTCTATATCAGCCACCGGATGGAGGAAGTGTTTGAACTCGCCGACCGGGTTTCCATTCTGCGCGACGGACGGTTGGTTGGCACGCGCAACATCGGGGAAACCAACGAGAATGAACTGATCGGCCTGATGATCAATCGTTCAATCGAGCAGATTTATCACAAGGTGCCATTTACCTTTGGCAAGACAATCCTTGAGACACAAAATCTCACCGGCAATGGCTTTGAAGATATCAGTCTTAACGTGCGTGAGGGCGAAATTGTCGGGCTCTACGGCTTGATTGGCGCTGGTCGCAGTGAGTTCGTTACAACCATCTTTGGACGCCATCCGAAATCTTCAGGCAAAATTCTCTGGGACGGCAAAGAGGTGCGTATCGAGCGCGAGCGCGATGCGATCAAACTTGGCATCGCTCTGGCACCGGAGAGCCGCCGCGATCAGGGCCTATGCCTGTCCTTGCCCGTGTCGCTCAATCTCAATCTGCCGATCTACAAGCAGCTCAGCAGGAACGTTCTGATTTCCCATCGCGAAGAAGCCAGACATGCGGACAATCAGATCTCGGACCTTCGCATCAAGACGTCCTCGCGCAGTGCCAGCGCTGCCAGCCTTTCCGGCGGCAACCAGCAGAAAATTGTCATCGGCAAATGGCTCAACCACGGTGCCAAGCTTTTTATTTTTGACGAACCTACGGTGGGTGTCGATGTGGGCACAAAGGCCGAAATCTACCGGCTGTTCTCGACCCTTCTTGAAAACGGCGCCGGTATCATTCTGATCTCGTCCTATCTTCCCGAAGTTTATGAGCTTGCCGATACACTGCATGTCTTCAGGCGTGGACATCTGGTGGCAAGCCATCCTCACAAATCCGTCACGCACGAAGATATCCTGACCCAAGCGCTCGGCTCTGCATCAACCGACGCCAGCACACGCAATTGATCTGTTCCGCCGCGATTATTCGCTTCGACTATCTGGAGATTTGTCCCGATGAGCCTTGAAACCAAAGACACCGGCACCACCCCAAAGCGGCGCTTCAATGTCCTGTTCGGACTGACGCTTTTTGCCCTGTTGCTGGTGCTGTGGCTTGTCCTTAGCCTTGCAACAGATAGTTTTTGGACCGGAAACAACATTTCCAATCTGCTGCGGCAAGGCTCGATGATTGCAATCCTCGCCATCGGCCAGACCTTCGTCATCATTACCGGCGGCATTGATCTTTCTGTTGGCGCGATTGTTGGCTTCACCAGTGTTATCGTTGCCTGGCTTTTAGCCCATGGTTTTCCGGTCTGGGCAGCGATCCTGATTACGCTGGGCATCGGTGTGTGTATCGGGCTTTTCCACGGTTTCGGCATCGTACGTCTCGGACTTCCCCCGTTCATCATCACGCTTGCAACGCTGACGTCATTGCGCGGCATCGGCCTGTTGATCACCAATGGCAACACGATCTCAATCGACAATGACCCATTTACCGAATTCTCCCGCAATGATTTTGCCGGAGTACCCAACCTGTTCCTGATGGTGGTCCTCGTCGGCATTCCTGCCTACATCTTTCTAAGTCACAGCCGCTGGGGACGTTATCTGTTTTCCGTGGGATCAAATGCGGAAGCCTCGCGTCTGTCCGGCGTCAATGTCAAAGGGACGATCTATCTCGCCTACACATTATCAGCCGTCTGCGCATCATTCGTAGGATTGCTGCTTGCCTCCCGCATCGGCGTTGGCAATGCAATGCAGGCCGAAGGATGGGAACTGCAAGCCATCGCTTCCTCGGTTATCGGCGGCACCAGTCTTTTCGGCGCGGTCGGCTCCATTCATGGGCCGCTGCTGGGCGCTTTCATTCTGGCGACAATCAACAATGGCGCCAACCTGCTCAACGTCAATTCATTCTGGCAGCGGGTTATAACAGGCGTTCTGATCATTGTTATTGTGTACTTCGATCAGCTGCGCCGTAGGCGAAGATAGGCGTTATTCGGGAACATTTGACCTATTCAAGGGTTTCTATAATACCGAGAGTGAGTTTTGGGAGAGCTCTTGCTTTCGTCAGAGGTCTGGTCGAGCCATCGTGGAACTTCATCCTTCGATACTCCCAGACCTCGTTCTATCCACTAGAGACTGCCGTTTCTCACAGGATGCGGCGGCGGAAACAGAGTTCATATGACACCCGTGAGATTAACGCGCCGTGCAAGAGCCACGGCGCTTTCCTTACGCTCGCTATAACGGTTGGTGAGATAATCCGACACGTCGCGTGTCAGCAGCGTGAACTTCATAAGCTCCTCCATGACATCCACAACGCGATCGTAATAGGCCGATGGTTTCATGTGGCCGTTTTCGTCAAACTCCTGATAGGCTTTGGCAACGGATGACTGGTTCGGGATTGTGACCATACGCATCCACCGTCCGAGAACCCGCATCTGGTTGACTGCATTAAACGACTGTGACCCGCCAGAAACCTGCATAACCGCAAGCGTTCGCCCCTGAGTAGGACGAATCGCGCCCATGGCAAGTGGTATCCAGTCGATCTGTGATTTCATGACACCTGTCATGGCACCATGCCGCTCGGGACTGGTCCAGACCTGCCCTTCGGACCAGAGTGAAAGGTCGCGCAGTTCCTGCACCTTTGGATGATCAACGGGCGCGTCATCCGGTAAAGGCAACCCTGCTGGGTCAAAGACGCGAGTCTCCGCACCAAAATACTCCAACAGGCGCGCTGCTTCTTGCGTTAGAAAGCGGCTGTAGGACACCTTCCGGATGGAGCCGTAAAGCAACAGGATACGCGGCCGGTGTGTCGAGAGCTGAACAGATAACTTTTCAGGATCGGGAATCTGCAGGGCCTCGGATAGAGTATTGGCTAAATCAGACAATGCGCTTTCCTTTAGCATCAATGACCACTTCGCCATCTTCCTTGGTGAAAGCCCTCTTTTGTGGGCTCGGGAGTATGTCAAGGACAAGCTCAGACGGTCGGCTTAGGCGTACGCCTTTTTCAGTCACCACAAACGGGCGGTTAATCAGGATCGGATGGGCCTCCATCGCATCCAGCAATTGTTCATCTGTCAAATCCGGGTCATCGAGCCCAAGCTCCGCATAGGGCGTGCCTTTTTCGCGAATGGCTTCGCGCACCGTCAACCCTGCTCTTCGAATGAGATCTTTCAGCTCCTGACGTGCTGGAGGTGTCTTCAGATACTGGATTATGGTTGGCTCAATACCTGCATTCCGGATCATTGCGAGCACATTGCGCGACGTGCCACAAGCAGGATTATGATAAATGGTGACAGTCATTAGATGGCCCTTTCCGCTTTTTGAAGGCTCTGGACGGCGGCGCCGCGCTCGTACCAATTCTTGCTTCGGTTGACGATCCACACCACCGACAACATCACTGGCACTTCAATCAAAACACCGACGACAGTAGCGAGTGCGGCGCCGGAGTTAAAACCAAACAAACTAATCGCAGCGGCCACCGCCAGTTCGAAGAAGTTACTTGCCCCAATCAATGCAGACGGCCCGGCGACACAATGCTGCTCACCACTGATACGATTAAGGAGATAGGCAAGGCCTGAATTGAAATAGACCTGTATCAAGATCGGTACGGCTAGAAGCGCAATCACCAGCGGTTGAGCGAGAATCTGCTCCCCCTGAAAGCCGAAGAGCATCACCAATGTCGTCAGCAATGCCACAAGCGATAGCGGTTGAAGAATACCGACTAATCGATCAAAGGCCGCCTTGCCTCCATTTGCCAGCAACCACCGGCGAATGATCTGGGCGATGATGACCGGAACAATGATGTATAGAACCACCGACAGGATAAGCGTATTCCATGGCACGGTGATTGCCGAAAGACCAAGAAGCAGGCCCACAATAGGGGCAAACGCAACGACCATAATCGCATCGTTCAAAGCCACCTGAGACAAGGTGAAATGTGGTTCGCCCTTAGTGAGGTTCGACCAGACAAAAACCATGGCTGTGCAAGGTGCAGCAGCTAGAATAATCAGCCCAGCAATATAGGAATCGATCTGTATAGCAGGCAGATATGGTCGAAAGAGCCAGCCGACAAATAGCCAGCCAAGCAACGCCATGGAGAATGGTTTTATAGCCCAATTGATAAACAGGGTTACACCAATTCCACGCCAATAAGCGCCGACCGTACGCAGCGACGCAAAGTCGATACGCAGCAACATCGGAATGATCATCAACCATATGAGAACAGCCATCGGAATGTTCACTTTGGCGTATTCGGCAGAGCCGATAGCCTGAAACACGCCCGGAATAAAATGGCCAAGCGCAATCCCAGCAACAATGCATAGGGCAACCCACAGAGTGAGATAGCGTTCAAAGACAGACATTGGCTTTCCTATAGAAACGGATCGCGTCAAAATGGATATTGGGGCCGGACACAGCCTCAGGACTTGCAGCGTAGGCAGAATGTCAAACGGCACGGCACCCGCTGTTGGATCGTGCAGAATTGCCTCTACACAGGAACAGGACATCATAGACGCGATCAGTCATTGAACTTCTCCTTGGGCGGGCAACATGGAACGATATCAGTGATGAGCGGAGTGCAAATGTCCGGATGACCTGCGCAGCAATCCTTCAGCAGATAACTGATCGCAGCGCGAAGATTCTCGAACCTCGCGCGATAAATAATGGAACGGCTGTGGCGGACAGAAGAGATCAGTCCCGCGCGCGACAATATCGCCAGATGCGCCGACATCGTGTTTTGCGGAATATCCAGCAGTCGCGATATCTCTCCTGCTGCTATTCCTTCCGGTTCATGCATGACAATCAGCTTGAATGCATCCATGCGTGATGATTGGGCAAGGGCCGAAAAAGCCTCAATGGTTTGCTTTTTTTTCCATATATCTGGATTTAACGATATAATATCAGACTGTCAAGTCAATCCCATGTGAGCATTCGTCAATCAGCGGTCAGACGCCTTGCTATGTATGATCCAAAGGCGCCAGATCGCCCAAGACGGTTGGAATAAGCTCGGAGACTGTCGGGTGTATCGGCACTGCCCATTTGAGCGTTGGATAGTCCATCTTCGCGCTCATGGCATCGAGTATCCCGTGGATCGCCTCATCACCGCTTGTTCCCAGAATAGCCGCGCCCAATATCTGCTTTGTCTGAGCATCAGCAACGATCTTCATGAAGCCCTGTGTTTCGTCCTTCTCCACAGCGCGGCCAACACGCGTCATCGGTCGTTTGGATACAAGAATAGGGCGACCCGTTGCCTTGGCCTGCGTCTCGCTCATTCCCACCCGGCCAAGTGGCGGATCGATATAGAGGGCATAGCCCTGCACACGCTCGCTAACCCTGCGGTCTTCCCCGTCCAGAAGATTGGCCGCGACAATCTCGAAATCATTATAGGCCGTGTGGGTGAAAGCACCCTTGCCATTGCAATCTCCAAGAGCCCATGTGCCTTCAACGCTTGTTGCGAGATAATCGTCGACCTTGATGTAGCCCCGCTCGTCGGTGGCAATACCCGCCTTTTCCAGATCGAGATCGTCAGTATTGGGACGGCGACCAATCGCCAGAAGCACATGCGAACCGACAACACTGCGCTCGTCAGAGTCGCAATCAAGGTGAACTTCCGTACCGCCTTCATGGGGTTTGAAAGCGATGCAGTTTGCGTTGAGACGGCAGGAAATACCTTCGTTTTCCAGAATATCCTTTATGGCTTCGGAAACATCCTCGTCTTCGCGCCCGACCAAGCGAGGACCTTTTTCGACAATGGTCACCTGCGATCCAAAACGCCGGTACATCTGCGCAAATTCGAGGCCGATGTAACTGCCACCGATCACCACCAGATGTTTCGGCAGAACATCAAGCTGCATCATGCCAGTGTTGGTAAGATAGTCGACATCACCGATACCCGGCATGTCAGGGATATTGGCACGCCCGCCCACATTCAGGAAAATGCGAGGAGCATCAAAGAGCACCCCGTCAATGCTGATCGTATGCGGGCCAGTAAATCGGGCATGACCTTCAATAACAGTGCAATTCTTCATGCCGCGCAGCCAGTTCTCTACACCTGTGCGGGCGTTAAGAGTAACGGTATCGGCTCTTTGCCGCACCCGTTGCATATTAACCCGAATGGGTTGCTCGATGACAACGCCGTAGTCCCCACCCCGGCGGGCGAGATGCGCCGCATAGGCGCTGGCGACCATCGTCTTTGTTGGCATGCAGCCGGTGTTGACGCAGGTGCCGCCGAACAGTTTTCGCTCGACCATCAATACCTTCATACCCGAAGTGGTCAGCCGGCCCGCCAGCGATGGACCTGCCTGTCCGGCACCGATAATGATCGCGTCAAATGACTGGCTCATGGCAATGCTCCATCAAGAAAGATTGGGATAAGGTAGCAACAGTGAGGTCGTCATGAAAGGCGTGGTTCGGCATTCATGCTGCGGAGTGAACGTATCGACACCCGTATGCAAGACCTTTAGAACAGCGGAAAGAAAATGGTTCCATCTGCACAAACCAATCCACATTCTGTTAGAAGCAAACAATGAACTATGTCAGGCAAGCCATAGCCAGCCTTTCCATTTTCGCGACGACAAGCGTACGGGAACTCCGGTCACTGGCAAAGCCCGGACCAAGAATGGTCGATGAATTCGAATGCGTTGTATCCGTTCTCCTCGCCATCATCTTCGCGCATATTCTTGGCGCACAGAATGTCGGCTGGGCTGCCTTCAGCGGTTACATGGTCATGCGGTCCCATGTATCGGAAAGTCTCACCCGAGGGATTTTGCGCATCATCGGAACGTCAGCAGGCGCAGGCGCGGCTCTGGGTTTGGCGCCTTTGGTTATCGGCAATCCATTACTTTTAAGCCTATCCCTTGTCATTTTTGGTGGGGTTACACTCTACTTCGCACTTGTTGGAAAACGCAGCTACGCCTGGCTGTTTACAGGACTGACATTCTGCATGGTACTGATCGATGGCATGAAGCACCCATCAGGGTCAGTTTTACCCTTTGCCCAATCGCGTCTTGTTGAAATCCTTGCGGGAACCCTGGCCTGCATTCTAGTCAGTGCTGTCTCGACCTTCACAATCAGGCGCAGATTGCCGCGACAATCAAAGGAAACGCCCGTTCAAGCGGCCATAAGACACTCCGTCGTCTGGCATAAGGGCGCAGCAAAGCATTCGGTACAGGCGGCAATCGCTCTCGGGCTCATTCCATGGATATGGGTATGGACCGGCATCACTTCACTGAGCCAGTCGAGCATCACAATCATGGCCGTGATGATGATCCCCGTGACCAGCCTATCAACCAGTGTGCTGAACCCGATCACATCGCGGCTGATCCTGCGCTTCGTCGGTTGCAGCGTGGGTGGGTTGATCGCCACCGCAATTCTGCTGAGCAGTCATCAGTCGCCCATTCTCATGACAATGGGTGTCTGTATCGGTGTTCTTGTCGGACGGCATATCGAAAACAGCAACTCGTCGATCAGCTATATCGGCACGCAATTTGTTCTGGCTTTTCTTGTTGTGCTTGTGCCTGATACCTATACCAATGCGGCGCTTGAACCCGGCATGGAGCGCCTTGCTGGCATCCTGTTTGGTGTGGTTATTCTCGAGCCGGTCCTGCTCATCTCCCACTATCTGTTTCGCGATCATCCACCCCGGAATGACGGCATCGAGATGAAGCAGCCATCATCAAACGAGTAAGCCACATCCTTGCGCAAAACTTTACGCGCGACAATTTTTATATTGACATAGCAATATAAATTGCACATCCATGCAGTGGACGAAGGTGGGAGGAGCATGGCCATCGCCAATGGACTTGAGCACGGCAAACAGGCTGTGCAGTGTCCGGCAATATTGCGCCAATGCCCAACCGCCGGATTTCTAGAAAACAACTGTTCTGGAGGGAACAATGATCCGCACCCATTTTACCAAACTGCTTCTTGCCGGCGCAGTAGCGCTCATGGCTACAGGTGCCTATGCCGAAGGCATCGGCGCTTCCCTGCTCACGCAGCAGCATCCATTCTACATCTCGCTTGCTTCCGCCATGACCGCAGAAGCCAAGGCGGAAAACGTGCCGCTTGAAATTGCGATTGCCAATCAGGATCTGAACAAGCAGCTCGCCGATGTGGAAGATTTCATCACCAAGGGCGTCAGTGTCATCATCATTTCGCCTGTAGATAGCACGGGCGTAAAATCCGCCATCACCAAAGCCCAGAAGGCAGGCATCAAGGTCATCACCGTGGATGTTCCCGCCAAGGGTGTTGAAGTGACTTCGCATGTCGGTACCGACAATTACACCGGCGGCGTCAAGGCGGGCGAGTTGATGGCCAAGCAGATCGGCGACAAGGGCAATGTTGCGGTTATCGACTACCCGACAGTGCAATCCGTCGTGGATCGCGTCGAAGGCTTCAAGAAGGCAATTGCTGCACATCCTGATATCAAGATCGTCTCCATCCAGACCGGCATTACCCGGCCGGAGGCACTAGCCGCTGCCCAGAACATTTTGCAGGCAAACCCGGATGTGGTCGGCATTTTCGGTTTTGGCGATGATGCGGCGCTGGCCGCTGCTTCTGCAGTCAAGTCGGCAAAGCTTCAGGAACAGGTCAAGGTCATCGGTTTTGACGGTATGGAAGAAGCCCGCAATGCGGTGAAGAACGACCCTGTTATGGTTGGCGTTATTGCGCAGTATCCGGACCAGATGGGCAAAGTCGCGGTCGAGACCGCGGGCAAGATCATCAAGGGCGAGACCGTTGAAGCCATGCAGCCAATCGTTCCTGGTGTCGTCACCAAGGCTGGCGAAGAAAAGTAACCTCGCAAAGGTCTCCACTCAATAATGCCACCCGCGCGAATACATCTTCGCGGGTGGCCGTATGGAAAGACCTCCGGTAGGGATTGTCGTTCATGATCGCTTCACCCAATGCCCCCGTGCTTGAAATCAAGGATGTTGCCAAGACTTTTGGTCCGGTGACAGCGCTCAAGCGCATGAACCTTTCCGTCCGGAGCGGACGTGTTCACACGCTGCTTGGTGAGAACGGCGCGGGCAAATCCACGCTGATGAAAATTCTTGTCGGTCTGTTCCAGCCGACCTCCGGATCGATCACCCTGCGCGGCAAACTCTATGCGCCGAAAAACCCTATCGAGGCGAAAGCACTGGGATTGAGCATCGTGTTTCAGGAACTCAGCCTCTGCCGCAATCTGTCAGTTGCCGAGAACATTCTGGCCACGCATGAGCCCAATAGTTTTGGCTTCATCAAAGAGCGCGATCTCAATGCGCAGGCGGCGCAGATTGTCAGTGAGCTTGGCTTGCCGGTCAATGTGAGGACCAAGGTGGGTGACCTTTCCATTGCCCAGCGTCAGCTCGTCGAAATTGCAAAGGGGCTTAGCCGTCCCGCCGATGTGGTCATCCTTGACGAACCGACATCCTCGCTGTCGGACAGCGAAGCGGAAATCCTTTTCACCATCATCGACCGGCTGAAGGCCAAGGGTACCGCGATCATCTATATCTCCCACCGCATGGAAGAAATCATGCGGATTTCTGATGATATTACAGTCATCCGCGATGGTTCCTTTGTGGCAACGACAGAAAAGCAGAACACCAGCATTGAAGGCCTGATCGCCCTGATGGTCGGACGCGAGATGAAGGATATCTATCCGCCACGTCTGGTCGAGCGTCCCTCGTCTGCAATCGTGCCTGTCCTTGCGGTTGAGAATCTCTCGGAAGCAGGCAGGTTTGAGAATGTTTCGCTCGATGTCCGCCCCGGCGAAGTCGTTGGACTGTTCGGTCTCATCGGCTCAGGCCGCTCTGATGTGATGAAGGCACTCTTCGGTTTCGGGCAACCAACCGGCACCATTCGCCTCAATGGTAATCCGGTGCATTTGCGCTCCCCGGCCGATGCGATCCGCCACGGAATTGCCTTCGTAACCGAAAACCGCAAGGAAGAAGGGCTCGTGCTGCAGCATAGTGTCGAGCGCAACATCAACATGGTTGCGCTGGGTCAACTCGCCGGACAGTTCGGTTTCACCCGCCCTGCCTGTGAACGCACTGCAGCGAAGACGGAAATCCTGCGACTTGCCATCAAGACCGCATCGATGGAAACGCCCGCCGGGTCGCTCAGCGGTGGCAATCAGCAGAAAATCGTCATCGCCAAATGGCTGCAGACCCGACCCAAAATACTGATCCTTGACGAGCCAACGCGTGGTGTCGATGTCGGTGCCAAGTTCGAGATTTACCGTATTATCCGCGAGCTTGCCGCCGCTGGCACCGCCATCCTGATGGTATCCTCAGAATTGCCCGAAGTGCTTGGCCTCAGCGACCGGCTCGTCATCATGCACAACAAGCGCGTGGCAAAAATGCTGGACGCGCAGGGCCTCAGCCCCGAAACCGTTATGACCTACGCAGCAGGAATACACCAATGACCAATTCTACCGAGACGAAGCAGGCGCTTCTGGCTTCCCCCCTCATCCGGCAATATGGTGGCATTGTCATCTCGCTGATCATCCTGTGTCTGGTCTTTTCAACGATCAGCCCGCGCTTCCTTGCCTTCAACAATTTCATGAACATAATGCAGCAAGTGGCTGTGATTGCTGTTGCTGCTTATGGCATGACCTATGTGATCCTGCTTGGCGATATTGACCTCTCAGTCGGCTCGATCATTGCCGTGGCGGGCATGGTCGCTGCGCAAGCCTTTTCCATGGGTTTTGGGTTTGTCCCAACAGTGTTCATAACGCTTGCAGCTGGTGCGATCATGGGCGGGCTTAACGGTGTTCTCTCGGCAAAACTCATGTTGCCTTCATTTATCGTTACGGTCGCCACGATGGGTATCTATCGCGGAGCCGTCAGCCTGCCGACCAATGGCGCACCGGCTTCCATCGACAACGAAACCTGGCTGGCGATTGGCAGCGAAAGCTGGCTTGGCTTGCCCATTATCATCTGGATCGTCATTGCGCTCTTCGCGATCAATCACATTGTCCTGTCCCGCACGATCTTCGGCCGCCGTGCCTATCTTGCTGGTGGCAATCGCGAGGCTGCAATCTATTCCGGCATTCGCGTTGACCGCTTGAAGATTATCATTTTCATGATCTCCGGCGTGATGGCAGCTATCAGCGGAATCCTGCTGTCGTCGCGGCTTTCCTCGGCACAAACCAATGCGGGCATGGGCTATGAGCTGGATGCGATTGCCGCTGTTGTGCTTGGCGGCACCAGTCTTGCAGGCGGTGTCGGCACAATGGTTGGGACCATCCTTGGCGCGCTGATTATCGGCGTTATCAACAACGGCATGAATATGCTGGCGGTTCCGTATTTCTACCAGCTCATCTTCAAGGGTATCGTTATTCTCTTTGCTGTCTGGCTCGATGTGCGCAGCAAGTCGATGCGCACTTAATCGACTGCAGCCGGTCCGGGCAGGAACACGGCAAAGGGTTCCTCCACCGTGCGCTTGAGATAGGCGAGATAAGATGCATAGCTGGCGTGATCAGGGGCGATACGCCCGAACTGTGCATCCGGTGCCGATCCCATCGGAATGAGCACAATTGGCGCTGAAACCGGTGTCAGTTGCGCACCGCGCCCGGCCTGCAATGTGGTAAGGATGCCATACATCTCCCCTGTGATGGACGGGCGCGAGATGATGATCAGGCGATGCTGACCCGATGTATTGGTCGCAAGGTAGATATGACCTGAAAGGTTTGGAATGGCCACTGTACCCTGCTGGGTAAAGGCAGCATCCAGCCGTTCCTTTTCGATGAAACGCAGGTTGGATGAGGCATCGTTCCAGCCAATTTCGGTGCAATAGGCAAAAATGGCTTTCGGATCACCGAATGAGGGGCGCAAAGTCAGATAGCGGCCCTCAATCCATCCGACGGCGGCGCGGGAGTAGGCACCAAAATCCTCGCTGGCGTGACCGTGGCTTGGCAGCGGTGGGTTATCATGACTGTCAGCCCCGCGCAGACGCATGCCAAGCGCCTCTTCAAGCCTGATCGTTGTTGCCAGCGTGAATGGACGGTGGCCTGACAGAGCCTTCTCCAGCGTGGAAAGGCTGATTTTCGCCTGATCGGCCAGATACTGCCGCGAAATCCGCCGGCGCGCCATTTCCTCGCGGATTTTCGTGGCGACCGTATCGTTCTGCCGGTCCGATAACTGGCTGTCTATATCCCCGGCCATGATGCCCCTGCTTTCCCAATCACGTACATTCCTTCACATATCCACACAAGTCCATCAGGAGCAAGACATGATGTGACGCAGCCGTGCGGAACATTCCCGAAGCTTACGCTGGCGCGGAAAAGGCCCATGTATGAAATGGGGAAAGCTTCCCGATGGGAGCACCAACAGGAGCTTTCCCGATGAAAATTGTAACCCACTCACCTTCCCCGCAACCCCTGCCAAGCTGGCTGCGCTACACTTGCCAGGCCGTCTGGCTCATCAACATTGTTGTCTTGCCGCTCGTGGCGCTTCTGGCTGTCTTCCTTGCCGGACCCGCCCGCGCCGAAACAGCCCAATCTCCCCTCATCACCATGGATGAGGTCAAATCCGGTACGCTGCTGCTAAAAAGCTCCGAAGCTGGCCGCTATATCGAGGCCCCGCGCGTTGCCACCGATGTTGATATCATCGTCAGCGGCCCGATCGTGCGCGCCCGCATCACCCAGATTTTTACTAACCCTTCCAATGGCTGGGTAGAGGCTGTTTATGCCTATCCCCTGCCGGAAGAAAGTGCCGTCCATGCCCTTAAAATGGTCATCGGCAAGCGCGTGATCATTGGCGATATCAAAGAGAAAAAGGAAGCCAAGGCAATTTACGAAACGGCTAAGGCCGCAGGCCAGAAAGCCAGCCTTGTTGAGCAGGAACGCCCCAACCTCTTCACCAACTCCGTTGCCAATATCGGTCCGCATGAGCAGGTTGTGGTTCAGATCGACTATCAGGAACCCGTCCGCCTCTCCGGCGATGAATTCTCCCTGCGTGTGCCGCTCGTTGTAGCACCCCGTTACAATCCCGCGCCGATAACACAAACAGCCAATCTTGCTGCGGATGGTTCCGGCTGGGGCACAACAGCTGATCCTGTTCCGGATCGTGACAAGATCACCCCGCCCGCGCTTGACCCCCGCATCAATGCACCAGTCAATCCGGTTACCATCAAAGTACGCTTGCAGGCCGGTTTTGCCTTGGGTGAAGTCAAAAGCCCCCACCATTCCATCAGGACCGAAACCGTTGACGCACAGACGCAAATCGTTGCGCTCACCGGCCAGAACCATGCGGATCGCGACTTTGAGCTGACCTGGAAGCCACAAAATTCCAAAGCCCCTGCTGTTGGCCTGTTTCGCGAAACCATAGGCAAGAACGACTATGCGCTTGCCTATGTTACACCGCCTGTTGTCGAGCAGAAGCAGGAAGAACGTCCGCGTGAGATTGTCTTTGTCATCGATAATTCAGGCTCGATGGGCGGCACATCCATGGATCAGGCCAAAGCCAGCCTTGATTATGCCTTGAGCCGTCTCAAACCAGCCGACCGGTTCAACGTCATCCGCTTTGACGACACCATGACCGCGCTGTTTCAAGATACAGTCACTGCCAACCGCGATAACGTCTCCACTGCCCGCGAATTTGTCGGCGACCTCGAAGCATCCGGCGGCACTGAAATGCTCGCACCGCTCGAAGCAGCTTTGAATGACAAACGCCCCAATGATCAGGCTTTTGTTCGCCAGATCGTATTCCTGACCGACGGCGCGATCGGCAATGAACAACAGTTGCTCGATACGATTGCTGCCAAGCTTGGCCGTTCGCGGGTCTTCATGGTCGGCATTGGCTCTGCACCCAACAACTACCTGATGAACCGCGCTGCCGAACTTGGCCGTGGCACGTTCACTTCCATCGGCTCGACCGATCAGGTGGATGAGCGTATGCGCAACCTGTTTGCCAAGCTGGAAAGCCCTGTGATCACCAACCTCGTTGCAACATTCTCTGCCGGCAATGCGGACGTAACGCCAGCCATCCTGCCGGACCTTTATCGTGGCGAGCCGCTGGTTATTGCGGCCAAGCTTGGTTCGTTGTCTGGTACGCTGACAATCAAGGGCATGATCGGCAAACAGCCATGGGAAGTTACCCTGCCAGTTGCCAAGGCTGCTGAAGGCGAAGGCCTATCGAAACTCTGGGCACGCCGCAAGATTTCCGATGCGGAAGTGGAAAGCACGCTCGGCAAAATCAGCCGCGAAGAAGCCGACAAGCGCATCCTCAAACTCGCCCTTGAAAACAGCCTCGTCTCGCGCCTGACCAGTCTGGTTGCCGTCGACAAGACCGTAACCCGGTCGCAGGATAAGCCGCTGACCCGCGCCGATGTTCCACTCAACCTGCCTGCAGGCTGGGATTTCGACAAGGTGTTTGGTGAACAGACCACACGCAAGGCCGGTCTTGAGAGCGACTCGAACATCCAGTTGGCCAAGCTGGTTCAAGGCAACAAGCCAGTGACCAAACAGGCACCTGCCGACGAACTCCCTCTGCCACAGACAGCAACAGATGCGGAACTGCGCATAATCGCTGGCCTGATGATGTTGCTGGCAAGCGCCGGACTGTTCTTCTTCACCCGCAAGACAACTGGGAAAGCATCATGAGTGCGACCGTAACAATCAATAATGGTTCAAAGCAGAAAGGCAGGGCGGTTATCCGCCCTGCTCTCCGGGCCGGAATGATTGCGATGGCTTTGTTTGGCCTTCTGTTGTTCAGCCAAGGGATATGGATTCATGCGAAAGCCATTCTGGCGCAGGTGCTTCTTGATCGCGCCTTCACCCAAAGCATCGAGACCGGTCAGCCCGTAAAGCCCTGGTCATGGGCCGATACATGGCCGGTTGCCCGTATTGAATTTCCACGTATTGGTGAGACGTCTATCGCTTTGCATGGCGCAAGCGGGCAGGCGCTGGCCTTTGGCCCCGGTCATGTGGATCGCAGTGCCGAGGCCGGTGAGAATGGCACAGCTGTTTATGCAGCACACCGCGACACGCATTTTGCCTTTCTGAAGAATGTCCAGATCGGAGATAAGATCAAGGTTACCCGGCGTGACGGCATAGCCTTCACCTATCAGGTTACGGAAACATCCGTTGTGCGCTGGGACCAGTCAGGCATTGATAGCAATGCCAACGGCAAGAATCTGGTTCTCGCCACCTGCTGGCCGTTCAATGCCACGACCTCGGGTCCAATGCGCTATCTGGTAAAAGCACAGATTGCGGAATGACTACCCATCCCACTCATTACGGCGGATCAACTCTTCCTTGATCAGCTTTTTCGCGATCTTGCCATAGGCGGATTTCGGCATCTCCGGCCAGAAGACAAAACGCTTCGGCAGTTTATAACGCGCCATCTTGCCATTGAGCCACGCCGTGATCGCGTCACCATCCGGGGCGCTGCCGGACCGGGCTACACATACGGCCAGTCCAACTTCGCCCCAAACCGGATCAGGAATACCGAGAACAGCGACTTCACTGATATCCGGGTGGGTCAGGATCTTCTCCTCAATCTCCCGCGGATAAACGTTGGAACCACCGGAGATATACATGTCCGACGCCCGGCCCGTGATGTAGACGAAACCGGGCTCATCCATATGGCCGAGATCACCGGTGCGGAACCAGCCATCGCGAAAGGCTTTCGCATTGGCTTCCGGATTGTCGTAGTAACCGGCAAACACCGCTGGACCGATAACGCAAATCTCGCCGGTTTCTCCGGGCTTGACCTCCTGCCCGGTCTCATCTTGAATCGCAATCTGCATACCTGTCCGCGCAAAGCCGCAGGTGCCGATGCGTGCATCGGGACCATCTTCTACGTTGTGATAGGTGGGTGGCAGGACGGTAATATTGCCTGTTACCTCGCCAAGACCAAAATACTGGACAATCACAGGACCTAATGTGTTCAAGGCATGAATCTGATCGGTCCGATACATGGGCGCTCCGGCATAGATCACGTAGCGCAACGATGAGTGGTCGCGCTCATGCACAGCAGGATGTTCCGTCAGCATTTTGAGGATTGTCGGCACGGTGAACATATTGCTCACCCCCCATCTCTCAACCAACCGCCACGCTTCGGCGATATCGAACTTTTCCGTCGGCAGCAGGATCGTTTTCGAACCGCGTGCGACCTGCGTCAGTTGATGGACGCCTGCGCCATGGGAAAGAGGGGCCACGACAAGCGAGGCATCTTTTTCCGTTGTGCCCGGCATGAGATCACACAAATGATTGGTGATGACGAACGCCATCTGGCCATGAGTCAGGACCGCAGCCTTGGGCCGTCCCGTCGTGCCTGAGGTGAAAAAGAACCAGCAGGGATCATCGTGATCAACCGCAGCAGTCGCAATTCTTTGACCGTCAAAGCGCGCAACAATGTTATCGTAATCCTCGCCGAAGTCCGCCTTGCCGATCGCAATCACAAAGCCAAGATCAGAGTTCATATTCCGGCTTGCGACCACATGCTCGGGGAAAAGATGACCGCAGATCATCCCCTTGGCACCGCTCGCCTTGGCAAGATAGGCCACCTCATCCGGCGTCTGGCGAAAATTTGTCGGCACCCATACCGCGCCCAGCTGGAAGCAGGCGAACATGGATTCAAACATCTGATTGCAATTCTGCGACTGGATCAGAATACGGTCGCCTTTGACCACGCCGAATTCGCTTTGCAGCGCCGCAGCCATCGCATCAACACGTCGCTGCAACGTCCCCCAGCTCCAGCACTTTTCGCCCCAGACGAATCCGATTTCCTCAGGCAGGCGGCGCGCGGTTTGCGCCAGAAAGCCCGACAGGTTCATCACGCGTTTTGACATGGCCGTAATCAGGACCGCATCCTTGCTGCTCATACCTTCATCCGTTCCGGTCTTCTGGATTTCATTGCTGGTGTTATCGGGCGTTTTGGCCGGTCGCTTAGCGGCTGCAAATGCGCCAGACGCGCCTCGATCTTTTTCGCTTCAATACGCATAAGCTCCGCCAGTTCCAGCTGACGTTCGGGCTGCATTCGACTGTCAATGGCCGCTATGCTCAGCGCACCGGCAGCTCTGCCATCAGGGAAACGGATCGCAAGGCCGATACCCCAGGAATTGGCAAGGATGCGCCCGGGGTTAAGCGCAAAACCCTGCTCCCGTGCCGTTGCGATATCTTCCCTGATCTGTCGTGGCGAAAGATTGGGATAATCAGCCAGAAGCACTGTCTCATTGGCCGCCAGAATAATATCGATCTCGTCATCGGGCATTGTGGCAAGAATAGCCAGAGAACCGCCGCCGACACCAAGAGGATGGCGATAACCCGCCTGTAGCGCATGGGTGCGGATCGGATAGGTCCCTTCCTCCCGATGCAGGCACACGGTATAGGTTTCGCGCTGGATGGATAGAAAGCTCGTGTCCTGCGTCTTGGCCGAAAGAATGCTCAAACTGTCGCGAGCGATCTGCAGCAATCCATACCGGCGGGTTGCCAGCGTGCCAAGCACATAGGCTTCCTGTCCAAGATAATATCGACGGGTTTGCACGTCCTGCTCAACCAGACCGGACCGGATGAGAGCCAGCAACAACCGGCGCGTCGTCGGTTTGTTCAGACCGCTCTGCTCGACAATCTCGCTCAGCGATCCACCCTGATCACCGAAATAGCTGACAAGGCTGAGGAGGCCCAGCGCCCTATCGACGCTTTGCGATCCGCTGAGACTGGCTGGTGCCGTGATCCGTTCCTCCATGCTTCCCCACATGTTTGTCGATCCATATTGTGGATCATTTTGTCGAACTATTGAACAATGACATAAAAAATATTGCAAGATGTCAGCATTTGTTTATGGTTTTATCCAGTTCAAAGAGGAATTGCATTCTACAATATGGACCTATGAGTTGAGCTGATGCAATGGAGGTTGCACCCGCTCAATGAGTTCCGCAAGAATGCATCACGCTGTTCGGGAGGAAATCACATGAATAATCTGTCACGCCGCAAGGTATTGATCGGCACTGCCGCAACGCTCGTTGCCAGCCCCTTCATCCTCAGGCGTCCGGCCGCTGCAGCCGAATTCTCTTATAAATATGCCAATAACCTGCCGGTTACGCATCCGATGAACCTGCGCGCGCAGGAAGCCGCTGATAAGATCAAGGAAGAAACCGGCGGACGCTTTGAGCTATCGATCTTCCCGTCGAGCCAACTCGGCTCGGACACGGACACGCTGAGCCAGCTTCGCTCCGGCGCGGTTGAATTCTTCACGCTATCAGGCCTGATCCTGTCCACACTGGTTCCAGCCGCTTCCATCAATGGTATTGGCTTCGCCTTCCCTGACAGCGCCACCGTCTGGAAAGCGATGGATGGCGAACTGGGCGCCCATGTGCGCAAGCAGATCGAGAAATCCAATCTCGTTGCCATGGAAAAAATCTGGGACAATGGCTTCCGTCACATCACATCGAGCACCAAGCCGATTGTAACGCCTGACGATCTGAAGAATTTCAAGATCCGCGTTCCGGTCAGCCCGCTCTGGACATCGATGTTCACGGCCTTCCAGGCTTCACCAGCCAGCATCAATTTCAATGAGGTCTATTCCTCGCTGCAGACCAAAGTTGTTGAGGGCCAGGAAAACCCGCTCGCGATCATCTCCACAGCGAAACTCTACGAAGTGCAAAAATATTGTTCACTGACGAGCCATATGTGGGATGGTTTCTGGTTCCTGTCGAACCGTCGTGCTTGGGAAGCATTGCCCGATGATATCAGGACTGTTGTTGCCAAACATATCAATGCTGCCGGTCTTGCCGAGCGCGATGATGTCGCAAAACTTACGGAAACCTTGCAGGCCGACCTGAAATCAAAAGGGCTTACATTCAATACACCCGATTCCGCTCCTTTCCGTGACGCCCTGCGCAAGGCGGGCTTCTATTCTGAATGGAAGGGCAAATATGGCGAAGAGGCCTGGGGCCTTCTGGAAAAAGTCGTCGGCCAGCTGGCATAGGGGCGAACCCGATGGCAGGGATCAGATTGACCGAAGGCGCCGTTGCGGCGGAAGGCGAAAGTATTCTTTCGCCGCCACCGCGCAATGACCACTCGATTGCCTCCAAACTCGACCGGCTGCTTGGCCATCTTGTCGAGTTTCCGGTGGCTATTCTCGTCGTTGCCGAAGTGGTCATTCTCTTCGCCGGTATCATCGCCCGTTATGTCGTGCACCAACCGCTGATCTGGTCGGATGAACTGGCTTCAATCCTGTTTCTCTGGCTCGCCATGCTTGGCGCCGTCGTCGCGTTCCGGCGCGGCGAACATATGCGCATGACGGCACTTGTCGGCATGATGAGCCCGCAGCGCCGAGCCTTTTTCGATGTTATTGCCATTGTCGGTGCGATGGCATTTCTGCTGCTGATTGTTTACCCCGCCTATGACTACGCCCATGAGGAAACCTACATCACCACCCCGGCACTGGAGATAACCAATGCGTGGCGCGCGGCAGCATTGCCTGTGGGTGCTGGCCTCATGATTATCTCGGCTCTGATCAAGCTCTTTCAGGTCTCGAACCTGCGCAATGTTGTGGCGGCAATTGCGCTTATAGGCGGTCTGACGCTGGCGTTTTGGCTGATTGGGCCCTTCTTCAAACCGCTCGGCAACATCAATCTGTTGATATTCTTTGTTGGCGTCGTTGCAGCGCTTGTGCTCAGCGGCGTTCCCATCGCCTTTTCCTTTGGCCTCGCCACGTTTGGTTATCTGGCATTGACGACAAATGTGCCGATGATCGTCGTTATCGGCCGCATGGATGAAGGCATGTCGCATCTCATTCTTTTGGCCGTGCCCCTGTTTGTGTTTCTGGGTGTGCTCATCGAAATGACCGGCATGGCACGCGCCATGGTGCAATTTCTGGCAAGCCTGCTCGGGCATGTGCGTGGCGGCCTCTCCTACGTGCTCATCGGCGCGATGTATCTGGTGTCAGGCATTTCAGGCGCTAAAGCTGCCGATATGGCCGCCGTTGCGCCCGTCCTCTTTCCCGAAATGAAAGCCCGCGGTGCGAAGCCCGGTGATCTGGTTGCGCTGCTCTCGGCCACCGGCGCGCAGACCGAGACTATACCGCCCAGCCTCGTGCTGATCACCATCGGCTCGGTGACAGGCGTTTCCATCGCGGCACTCTTCACGGGCGGCCTTTTGCCCGGCGTGGTTCTGGCTGTCATGCTGTGCTTCGTCGTCTGGCGGCGCTATCGCCACGAAGACCTGTCGCATGTGACCCGCGCGACGGGACGGCAAATCGGACGGGCATTTATCATTGCCCTGCCCGCCCTTGCATTGCCCTTCATCATCCGCGCTTCCGTGGTTGAAGGCGTGGCGACTGCCACTGAAGTATCAACCATTGGTATTGTCTATTCGGTGCTAGCGGGGCTTTTTATTTACAGGCAGTTTGACTGGGCGCGGTTGAAACCGATGCTCGTTGATACCGCCTCACTTTCCGGCGCAATCCTGCTCATCATCGGCGCCGCAACCGGAATGGCATGGGCACTGACGCAATCCGGTTTCTCGCGCGATCTTGCTGCCGCAATGACAGGCCTGCCCGGTGGGCCTATAACCTTCCTTGCAGTCTCGATTGTGGCCTTCATCATTCTTGGCAGTGTGCTTGAAGGCATTCCCGCCATTGTTCTGTTCGGACCATTGCTTTTCCCCATTGCCCGGCAGGTCGGCGTGCATGAGGTGCATTACGCCATGGTCGTCATTCTTTCGATGGGTATCGGTCTTTTCGCGCCGCCTTTTGGCGTCGGCTATTATGCCGCCTGCGCCATTGGCCGGGTCAACCCGGATGAGGGTATGCGACCCATATGGGGCTATCTTGCAGCTCTTATTCTCGGCATCATTCTTGTGGCTGCCGTTCCGTGGATTTCGATTGGCTTCCTGTAATGACTGAAAGACTGAAAGACAAAATCGCCATCGTTTTCGGGGCGGGCTCTTCCGGCCCCGGCTGGAGCAATGGCAAGGCCGCCGCTGTTGCCTATGCAAGGGAGGGCGCGACGGTCATATGCGTTGACCTGCAACAGGAAGCCGCCGAGGAAACAGCCGGGATTATCGTATCGGAAGGTTTTTCGGCTATTGCCATTAAATCGGATGTCATCAGCAGCACATCCGTCTCGCAAACAGTCGACGCCACGATCAAGCGCTACGGCCATATCGATATCCTGCACAACAATGTGGGCGTTGCTACATCAGGTGGACCGGAAGAACTCGATGACGAGAAATTCCGGATGTCGCTTGATATCAATGTCGGCTCGGTTTTCCGCACGGCCAAAGCTGTCTTGCCCCATATGAAGGCGCGAAAGTCGGGCGCGATTATCAACATCTCATCACTCGCGGCCATCCGTTGGACCGGTTATCCCTATTTTGCCTATTACGCCGCCAAAGGTGCGGTTAATCAGGCCACCGTGGCGCTTGCAATGCAATATGCACCACATGGCATCCGCGCCAATTGCATCATGCCGGGGATGATTGACACACCCCTGATCTACAAGCAGATATCAGGCAATTATCAATCCAATGAGGAAATGGTCGCAGCACGCAATCGCCTTGTACCATTGGGCCAGATGGGCAGTGCGTTTGATGTGGCCAATGCCGCAGTATTCCTTGCCTCCGACGAAGCGAAGTTCATAACCGGCGTTTGCCTCCCCGTGGATGGCGGCCAAAGCTGTTCGGCGGTGGTCGGTGCCTGAGCGTCGGTTACATCAACCCGGCCCGGCTGAGGTCGAACGGTTCGAGAGTTTTGCCGGGATTGGCCGCACGTTCAGCTTTGACCTGGAGCCGGGTCTCAGCATCAACGAGGCAATCACCAGACCGCTCGTTGCGGCCAATATGCGCGCCGCAGCACTCGTCATTGAAGGTGGTGCGTTCGCGCCTTTTCACTATCTTATGCCCGCACTGTCTACCGATAATCTTCATGCCGCATGGTATAGCGACACATTCTCTCCCGCTGGTGAAACGCGGCTGGAACGCGGCAACGTTACATTCGGCGAGCGGGACGGTGCTCCATTCATCCATTGCCATGCCACATGGATCGAACCGGATGGCAGACGCTGTGCCGGTCATATCCTGCCGCACGAAACAATCATCAGCCAGCCCATCCGCACCACCGTATGGGGTGTCGAAGAGATCAGGATGGTTTCCGAGCCGGATGCCGAAACAGCATTCACTATTTTTCATCCTGTGCCGTTCAAACAGCCATCGAGCATCGCCACTGGTCCGCGCACAATCATCGCCCGCGTCAGACCAAACGAAGACATTATTGACGCTGTGGAAGCGATCTGCCGCAAGCACGGCTTTGCGGGCGCACACTTTCGCGGCGGTGTCGGCAGCCTGATCGGTGCGCGGTATCTGGACGGTACCCGCGTTGACGATATTGCGACCGAAGTGTTCATCACCGGCGGTTTCATCTCGGCGGACTCCAGCGCAACCCGGTTGGAAATCACCATGGTCGATACCAGGGGCAGCATCACCAGCGGCACCCTCGTGCGCGGCGACAACCCTGTTTGCATCACCTTCGAACTTTGTCTGGAAGAGGCCTGACCATCCTCTTCCCTCATAACAGAGAGGACCAGCACCATGACGACATTCGATACTGACGAGCGGACAGCCCTTGTTACCGGCGGCGCATCGGGGATCGGTCTTGCCACGGTTCACGCTTTGGCAAGTGACGGCTGGAAGGTTGTTGTCGCTGATCGTGATGTCAAGGAAGCGGTGAAGGTCGAACTTAACCAAGCCTATCCGGGCCGCGTACGGTTCGCGCAACTTGATGTCACCGACGAACACGCCGTCGAAGCCTTGACAGCGGAAACAGAAGCGGAGTTCGGCCCCATCAGGGGCATAGTCTGCTCCGCAGGGATTGGCCGCGATACGCCATTCTTTGATACCACCGCAGACATGTTCCGCCAAATCTACGAGATCAATGTGGTCGGTACATTTCTGGTTGCCCAATCCGGTGCACGCATCATGGCCGCCAATGGTGGTGGCGCCGTGGTCAATCTTGCCTCGATCTCAGGCATGCGCGGCAATATAGGTCGATCAGCCTACGGTGCTTCGAAGGGTGCGATCATCAACCTGACAAAGGTGATGGCCGTTGAACTTGCTCCCTACAACATCCGCGTCAATGCGATTGCTCCCGGCCCTGTTGAAACACCCATGGCCGCCGCCCTCCACACGCCCGAAATTCGCGAGGGCTGGAGCCGGACAGTGCCACAGCGGCGCTACGGCCAGCCCGAAGAAATTGCCAGCACAATCGCCTTTCTTCTTGATGAGAACCGCTCAAGCTATGTGACGGGCCAGACGCTCGCCGTCGATGGTGGTTTCACCGCTGGTGGCCTTATCGGCTAGAAATCCCGATGCGCTCGCCCTGATCAGCTTCCGGATAGCTCAGGCTCTGCAACTGTGTCGGGTCGACACCCTCAATCCGGCGCAAGACGGCACGGGCAAGTTCACGCCCGGCATGCCGGATGTCTTCATTATAAACGATAACTTCAGGCCGGAACCATTGCAGGAAATTCGTCGTCTGTTTCGACACCAGATCAACGTCCCGGCCAAGCTTTAAGCCAGTTGCCTCGATACCGGCAACAACAGCGACTGCCAAACCACCCGTGCAACAGATGATACCATCCGGCGGATTGGGTTCACGCATGAATATTTCTGTCAGGTTGCGCACATCGGTGAGTGAGAGYGTGCCATTCCAGTGATCAAGCGGAACTGCTGTGGCGCCGCTTTCCTGCAGACCGCGCCTGAAGCCATCATCGAGGTGCCAATAATAGGTATGGGCGGGACTAGGCCCCGCAACCATAGCAATCCGGCGACGCCCCCGTTCCGCAAGGCTTTTCACTGCGGCATAGGCATAGGCCTCATTGTCGAAATCATGGAATGGATGTTCGATACCCATTCTCGTGCGACCATGGGTGGCGAACGGAAAGTTGTGATCCGTGAGGTAGCGAACACGCGGATCGGAAGGCTCGGTCTGCGACATGATAATTCCGTCAGCCGATCCGGTTTCGAAGATGTAACGGATGGGCTGCATCGGATCATTTTCAGGCGAATATGGCGTGACAATGAGATGATAAGGCGTTTCGGCCAGAATTTCCGAGATGCCGTAAACGAGGTTGGATGTCAGCCCCATGATCTCGCTCTGTGAATTGAGCACAAGGCTGATGACATTTGTCTTGCCTGTCCGCAAACGCACGCCCGCCCGGTTGGGCCGGTAGCCAATCTGCCTGGCAATCAGCTGCACGCGGTTTTTCGTCGCCTGCCCGATCTCCGGAGCGTCCTTGAGTGCGCGCGAGACGGTGGTCACACCGAGCCCGGYCATAAAAGCTATGGTTTTCAACGTTGGCCGCTCGCCTTCGCTGAGAGGCGCCGCCTTTTCCCCATCAAGAGGAATATGCCGTTTATCGTTCATGCCAGTTCAACCGATTGCAGGTGCTTCCCCCTGTATGGACACGCCGACGCATATCTTCAAGATAGACGTTATAATTTTCTGTAACGTTTCAGATTATATCGAAAAGCATTCCCCGACGGTGATGTTACAAGGATGGATTGGAGCGGTATCTCGATCATCAAAAACGGAAAACCCCAGCCGTCGTGTCTATGACTGCACATTATGAACGGCCTAATAACATGATATTATTGGGTAAAATACGTGCTCCACAACATTATATCGGCCATCGAAAAAAATCCTCCATCGGGAATTGCGTCGTTAAAAGTTTTCGACTACGCTACCTGTAACGTTTCAGATTTGGGAGGATACGATGCGTTACCGGACATCATTGGCCATTTTGGCTGCGTCAACATTGCTATGGACTGCTGGCTCTGCCAGCGCTGTGGACCTTGAAGTCACCCATTGGTGGACATCCGGCGGCGAAGCTGCTGCGGTCAAGGTCCTCGCCGATTCCTTTGACAAGCAGGGCGGTGATAAGTGGGTCGACGGCGCCATTGCTGGCAGCGGCTCAACAGCAACCCCTATCATCGTCAGCCGTATTCTTGGCGGCAACCCCATGGGTGCAACGCAGCTCAATACGGGACGTGATGCCGAAGACCTTGTGAAGGCCGGCATGATGACCGACCTCTCCGACCTCGCAGCCAAGGAAGGCTGGGCCGATTTTATCCGTCCCAAAAAACTGCTCGATGCATGCAAATATGAAGGCAAAATCTATTGCGTGCCTGTGAACATTCATTCGGCACAATGGATGTGGATCAATCCCAACGCTTTCAAGGACGCCGGTGTGGCAGTTCCTACGAATTGGAAAGAATTCGTCGCCGCAGCACCCACGCTGAAGGAAAAGGGCATCATCCCGCTCGCCACAGGCGAAGCCTGGCAGGTCAATACTATTTTCAATGTCATGATCCCTTCGCTTGGCGGCAAGGAACTGTTCCGCAAGGTTTATGAGCTCAAGGACCCCGAAGCAGCAGCGAGCCCGGAAATGAAGGCCGTATGGGACTCTTTCGCACAGGCACGCACCCTCGTTGACCCCGGATATGTCGGTCGATCATGGAATGAGGCAACCAATCTGGTCATCACCGGCAAGGCCGGAGCACAGGTCATGGGCGACTGGGCACAGGGAGAATTTGGCCTCGCCAAAAAGGTGGCAGGGACTGATTATGATTGCCTACCCGGACTTGGTGGCAATGCCATCCTCGATACGGGTGGCGATGCCTTCTATTTCCCAAAGAACCAGAACCCTGAGATAACCAAGGCACAGCTGAAGCTGGCAAGCCTTCTGCTTTCCAAAGAGACGCAAGTGGCGTTCAATCTTGCCAAAGGTTCTCTGCCGGTGCGCGGGGACGTTGATCTTGAGGCAGCCAATGCCTGCATGAAGAAGGGTATCGAAATTCTCAAAAGCCCCGAGAATATTCTGCCTTCGCTCAACCAGAATCTGACGGCGGACACCAAGGGGCAGATTGAGGATTTGACGAAGGAATTCTTCGCCGATCCCAACATGACTGTCGATGACGCGCAGGCGCGCTTCGTCGAAATCATCAAGCAAGCCCAGTAGCCCACTGACATCACCCTCGGGACCGCCGGTTGCACAGGCAATCGGCGGCCAACCGAGGATTGACGGAGAACACAATGAGTTCCACGGCGCGGCCCAACACGCTTTTCAAGAACCTCAATGCCAAGGTTGCGGCCCTGCCGATGATCGTGACAGTTCTCGTGGTTTTCATCGGATGCACATTGTGGACCGTTGTTTATTCCTTCACGGCATCGCGGGCATTGCCGGAACTGACATTTGTCGGGTTCGACCAATATGCCCGGCTTTTCAATACGCCCCGGTGGAACATATCCGCGCGAAACCTGGCAATCTTCGGTGTATGTCTATTGTGCTTTTCATCCGTCATCGGCTTCATTCTCGCTGCGCTGATGGATCAGAAAATCCGCTTTGAGAATACGTTCCGCACCATCTTCCTCTACCCCTATGCCCTGTCTTTTATCGTCACCGGGCTTATCTGGCAGTGGATACTCACACCGACCTTTGGCATTCAAAAAGTGGTTCGCGATCTCGGTTTTGAGAACTTCACCTTCTCAATCCTGAATGATCAGCGTTACGCCATCTATGCGATCGTCATTGCCGGTCTGTGGCATGGCACTGGCCTTGTCATGGCGCTGATGCTGGCGGGCCTGCGCAACATTGATGAGGAAATCTGGAAGGCCGCCCGGGTCGACGGCATTCCCACATGGAAGACCTACCTCTTCATCATCATCCCGATGATGCGACCGGTCTTCATCACCACAATCGTCCTGACTGCCGCAGGCATCGTCCGTGTTTACGATCTGGTTGTCGCCCTCACTGATGGTGGCCCCGGTAACGCCAGCGAAGTCCCGGCAAAATATGTCTACGAATTCATGTTCCGGCGCGCCAATCTCGGACAGGGCCTTGCCGCATCCACCATCATGCTGACCACCGTTCTCATCATTCTCATTCCGTGGGCCTTGATGGAATTCCGCGAGGGTAAACGCAAATGACCGTTGTAAGCCAGACGACAATCGAACCACGCGGTAAACGTCCGACACGGGTTTTTTCGCCTGCAACGATCATGATCTACGGCATTCTGTTTGTGGCTGCGATCTATTACCTGTTGCCACTCTACGTGATGATTGTGACATCGCTGAAAGGCATGCCGGAAATCCGCCTTGGCAATATCTTCTCGCCGCCTGTGGAGATAACCTTCCAGTCATGGAGCACCGCCTGGGACACGGCCTGCACAGGCCTGTACTGCGAAGGCCTGAAAGTCGGCTTCATGAATTCGGTGAAGATCACCATTCCCAGCGTGATCATCTCGATCCTCATCGCCTCGGTGAATGGCTATGCGCTGGCGAACTGGCGCTTCAAGGGATCGGAAGTTTTCTTCAGCATTCTTCTGTTTGGTGCGTTCATTCCCTATCAGGTGATGCTGTATCCGCTTGTGATCATCACGCGCGATCTTGGTATCTTTGGAACATTGCCGGGTATCATCGTCATCCATACCATTTTCGGCATGCCGATACTGACGCTGCTGTTCCGCAATTATTTCGCTTCGCTGCCGGTGGAACTGTTCAAGGCTGCCCGCGTCGATGGTGCAGGATTCTGGCGCATCTTTTTCCAGATCATGGTGCCGATGTCTGCGCCAATCTTCGTTGTCGCCATCATTCTACAGGTCACTGGCATCTGGAATGATTTCCTCTTCGGCGTCGTCTTCGCCGGCACCAAAAACGTGCCGATGACGGTGCAGCTCAACAACATTGTCAACTCGACGCAGGGCGTCAAGGAATACAACGTCAACATGGCAGCCACCATTCTCACCGGTCTGGTGCCGCTGCTCGTCTATTTCTTTTCAGGCAAATATTTCGTCAGGGGCATCGCCGCTGGCGCCGTCAAAGGATGATTGCGTATGCAAGGATTGTCACCATCAGCCACGAGGGAACGGATCAGTATGACCCAGCAAAGCCCCAGCGTTTCGATCAAGGATCTTTCGCTCAACTATGGTTCGGTGAGCGTGCTCAAAGAGCTGAATATCGACGTGGCCGATGGTGAATTCCTTGTACTGCTCGGGCCATCAGGCTGTGGCAAGTCGACCTTGCTGAACTGCATTGCCGGTCTGCTCGAAATTTCGGATGGACAGATCTTTATAAAAGACAAGAACGTCACATGGAAGGAACCAAAGGACCGCGGCATCGGCATGGTGTTCCAGTCCTATGCGCTCTATCCGCAGATGACAGTAGAAAGGAATCTCTCCTTTGGTCTGCGGGTTGCGGGCTTGCCAAAAGCCGAGATCGAAAAGCGCATCGCCAACGCCGCTGATATCCTGCAGATCGGCCCGCTTTTGCAGCGCAAACCCGGCGCGCTTTCCGGCGGCCAGCGCCAGCGCGTCGCTATTGGCCGCGCATTGGTGCGTGACGTCGACGTGTTTCTGTTTGATGAACCCCTGTCCAATCTCGACGCAAAACTTCGTTCCGAATTGCGTGTTGAAATCAAGCGGCTGCACCAGAAACTCGCCAATACGATGATCTACGTCACGCATGACCAGATTGAAGCTTTGACCCTTGCGGATCGCATCGCAGTCATGAAGGGCGGCCTGATCCAGCAACTGGACGAGCCGCTGACCATCTACAACAAGCCGCGCAATCTGTTCGTTGCCAGCTTCATCGGTTCACCCTCGATGAATTTCTTGAAGGGTGAGATTGCGGAGAAAGGTGGCAAGCCGTTTTTCCGTGTCGCCGATCTTGATGTGTCTCTGGATACTTATGGCGCGCAGGAACCCTTAAAGGCTGGTCGTTCGGTCATTTTCGGTTTCCGCCCGGAACATATTGCCCTCAGTGATCAACCGGGCCCGGCTGGCCGTTCCTGTCAGGCCACCGTTGATCTTGATGAACCCATGGGCGCCGATAGCCTTGTCTGGTTGAAAGTCGCTGGCAAAGCCGTCTCAGTCCGCGTGGATTCCGGTCGTCGCTACCAGAACGGCGAAACCGTGCAGCTGACCTTTGACCCCGCCCTCGCCTCCCTCTTCGACTCCCAGACCGAAGAGCGAATTTAGTCCTCCCAAAACCCTATGGAGTAATGACCGTGACTGATTTTTCCTACCAGCTCTACAGTTCCCGCAACTTTCCGCCGCTCGAAAAGATACTTCCGATCCTGCAAAAGAATGGCTATGCGCAGGTCGAAGGATATGGCGGTGTCTACACGGATGCGGCAGCAACGCGGGCGGCCCTCGACGCCCATGGACTTACCATGGCATCGGGCCATTTCAGCATCGATGTTCTGGAAAACGAGCCAAACAAGGTGCTCGATATAGCAGGTACACTTGGCCTGAAGGCCATCTATTGCCCGCATCTGGCTGTCGAGCACCGCCCATCGGATGCCTCGGGATGGTCGGATTTCGGCAAGCGGCTGGAGGCTGTCCATGCGACCTACAGCAAAGCCGGATATATTTTCGGCTGGCACAACCATGATTTCGAGTTCAAGGCGCTGGCCGATGGCTCAATTCCACAGAAACTCATCCTCGACGCGGCACCAAGCATTTCGTGGGAAGCGGATATCGCCTGGGTTATTCGCGGCGGTGCAGACCCGTTCCAGTGGATCAAGGATTACGGCTCCCGCATCAGCGCGGTTCATGTGAAGGACATTGCGCCCAAGGGTGAAAACACCAACGAAGATGGCTGGTCTGATGTCGGCTACGGCACCGTCGACTGGAAAGCATTGTTCGCAGCGCTGAAAGGCACACCAGTCCAGTTTTTTGTCATGGAACACGACAACCCGTCGGATGATGAGCGGTTTGCCCGCCGCTCCATCGCGACCGTCAAGGCATTTTGAAGAGAGACAGCATGATGGCTAAAACACTTGGTATCGGCATTATCGGTGCCGGCAATATTTCCGCCACTTACTTAAGGCTCGGCCCACTCTTCAAGGGCATCGAAATGCGGGCGGTGGCTGATCTAAACAAGAAGGCGGCAGAGGCACGCGCCAAGGAATTTGGCGTCGAGGCCCGCAGCATCGACAAGCTGCTGGCAAGCGATGACATCGACATCATCGTCAACTTGACTGTGCCGGACGCGCATTTCGACGTTTCGCAGCAGATCCTTTCGGCAGGCAAGCATCTCTATTCGGAAAAGCCGCTTACCCTGTCGCTCAAGGATGGCCTTGAGCTGCAGAAGCTCGCCAACAAGAAGGGCCTGAAGGCGGGCTGTGCGCCGGACACCTATCTCGGCGGTGCGCATCAGCTGGCACGCAAAGCCGTTGATGATGGTCAGATCGGCACAATCACATCTGGAACAGCCCATGTCATGAGCCATGGCATGGAGCACTGGCACCCAAACCCGGACTTCTTCTTCCGTCCGGGCGGCGGCCCGATCCTTGATCTTGGACCCTATTACATTGCCAATCTGGTCAATCTCATAGGGCCGGTAAAACGGGTTGCTGCGCTGACTTCGATGGCGACACCGACGCGGACCATTTCCAGTGAACCGCGCAAAGGTGAAACCATTGCGGTGACAACGCCGACTACTATTCAGGCTCTGCTCGAATTCGAAAGCGGCGCTTCGATCACGCTTTCGGCAAGCTGGGATGTCTGGGCTCATCATCATCCCAATATGGAGCTCTATGGAACGGATGGCTCGCTGTTCCTGCCCGATCCGAACTTCTTTGGCGGCGATGTCAAACTGGCAAAGCCGGGCAAAAAGGCAAAATCCCTGAAAAGCTGGGCGCATCCTTTTGGCATTCCGAACCAAAAACACTCGGTTGGCATGATGGCCAATTACCGCACGGCCGGTCTCGCGGATATGGCTGCAGCCATACTGGAGGGTCGTGACATTCGCTGCTCCATCGACCGGGCGCTGCACGGTGTTGATGTGATGGTTTCAATCCTGCGCTCCGGCGAGGAAAAGAAGTTCATCGATATCAAGAGCAGTTGTACGCGGCCAGAAGCGCTTGGGATCAAGGAAGCCAAATCCTTGCTCAGGAAGAAATAGCCTCCCAAGGCTGTTCACCCCCTCTGCCCGGCGCGGCAGAGGGGCTTGGCTCGAATTTCAATCCGCATCCGCCACGGGGTCGAGCAATCTCGGTCCCGGCCCCTGCTCTGACAATTCATCCCACGGATTACGCAGTGGACAGTCCTGCATCGACAGGCAGCCACAACCAATACAGGTGTTCAACTGGTCACGCAGGCCGATCAGTTTATTGATCCGGTCATCCAGATCCTCTTTCCAGCCAGCCGAAAGCCGTCGCCAATCCGCGGCAGTGGGCGTGCGCCCTTGCGGTAGTGTCGACAAGGCTTCTGCTATGGATGCCAGCGGTATGCCCGTTCGCTGCGCCACCTTAATAATAGCAACCCGGCGCAAGACCTCACGCGAATAGCGGCGCTGATTGCCGCGATTGCGTTCGCTTTGGATTAACCCCTTGTTTTCATAGAAATGCAGTGTCGAAACCGCAACCCCGCTGCGCGCAGCTACCTCGCCGACCGTCAGCTGTCTGTGTCGCTCACTCGGTTTGATTGTCATGGCTCCCACCTTAACCTCAATATTACTTCAGGTTCATAGCGAACTGCGCGAACATTGTAAATTTGCGGGACATGTCGCATTTCTGGCTGGACATGCAGCGTCAGACCGGTTCCTCTAGCGATTCATAAATTGCCAGTAGGAGGAAGAGTATGAAGACCCGTTTCACAACGGTGGTTTCTTTCACCGTTTCGCTCGCCCTGAGCACCATCTCACCCAGTATTGTCATGGCAGCCTCGCCCGAACCGGCAAAAGCTGAGCATGGAATGGTTGTCACGGCCCAGCACCTTGCCACCCAGGCTGGTGTGGACGTTCTGAAGAATGGCGGCAACGCAGTCGATGCCGCCGTGGCTGTTGGCTATGCCCTTGCGGTTGTCTATCCAACAGCCGGCAATGTCGGCGGCGGTGGCTTCATGACCATCCGCCTCAAGGACGGCAAGACCACCTTCCTTGATTTCCGCGAGCGGGCACCGCTCGCATCCACCAAGACAATGTATCTCGACGACAAGGGCAATATCGTCAAAGGTTTGAGCACGGATGGCTATCTCGCCGTTGGCGTACCCGGCTCTGTTGCCGGGTTTGAGCTGGCCCGAACAGAATATGGAACGAAATCACGCGAAGAACTGATAGGCCCCGCCATTCGTCTGGCGCGGGATGGCTTCGAACTCGTTCAAGGCGATATCAATTCATTGAAATCTGGCAATAAGAAGCTGGCCAAGGACCCTGCTGCTGCCGCAATCTTCCTCAAACCCGATGGCAAGCCCTATGCGGTCGGTGAAACGCTCGTCCAGACCGATCTCGCCGCTACACTTTCCGGTATCTCCGACAAGGGGCCGGATTCATTCTACAAGGGCGCGACGGCGGATGCCATTGCCAAAGCCAGTCAGGACAAGGGCGGTATCCTCACCAAACAGGATTTCGAGCAATATTCGGTCCGCGAACTGGAGCCGGTGAAGTGCAACTACCGCGGTTATGACATCGTCTCCTCGCCCCCACCCAGTTCCGGCGGCGTGATCATCTGTGAAATCCTCAATGTACTGGAAGGCTATCCGCTTTCCTATCTTGGTTATGGATCAGCCGAAACGGTGCATGCCATGGTTGAAGCCATGCGCTATGCCTATGTCGATCGCAACTCAGCCCTTGGCGATCCGGACTTCGTCAACAATCCGGTCACGAAATTGCTCGACAAGGCCTATGCCAAGGAAATCCGTGACAAGATCAGCCCGTTCAAGGCTGGGGTTTCGAAAGACCTGATGCCCAAGGGCCTCGGCGAAAGCCACGAAACCACCCACTATTCCATCATCGACAATGATGGCAATGCGGTTGCTGTKACCTATACGCTCAACGGCTCATTTGGCGCTGGTGTTGTGGCTGCAGGTACGGGTGTTCTTCTCAACAACGAGATGGATGATTTCACCTCAAAGCCCGGCGTTCCCAATCTCTACGGTCTTGTCCAAGGTGAAGCCAATGCCATTGCGCCCAAGAAGACGCCGCTTTCTTCGATGAGCCCGACGATCATTTCCAAGGACGGCAAGCCATTCATGGTCATCGGCAGCCCCGGCGGCTCGCGCATTATTACCATCACGCTGGAAGCGATCCTCAATGTGATCGATCATGGCATGAACATTCAGGAAGCCATTGATGCACCACGCGTTCATCATCAGTGGCTGCCAGACAAAGTCTATATGGAACCCTATGCGCTATCAGCCGATACGCAGAAGGTTTTGACTGAGATGGGACACGACGTGCAGATCGACAAGGATTGGTCGATCTGGGGTCAGGCCGCAGGCATACTCGTTGGCGGCGAAAGTCTTTCCGAGATCGCTAAGGGCGACGGCTCCCGTTACAACGGTGCCATCGACAGCCGCGCCAGCTCAGGCGAGGCAAAAGGCTACTAAAATAATTGAAGAGGCTGGCATTGTTGCCAGCCTCTCTTTTTCACAGACTGAAAGCGGCCATCCGGCTACGCAATTGGCGAATGGTTGCAGCGTCTGCATTGGCAAAGGCAAAGCGTAGAAACCGCGTATGACCAGCGCCGAAATACTCACCGGGAATTGTCAGAATGCCCGCTTTTTTGGCCAGTTGTTCGGCCACTTCCACTGACGTTTTATCCGTAAAAGGATGGCGGACGAAAGCAAAGTAAGCGCCAATAGCGGCCAACTGCCAACCACCGAGATCGGTCATCGTTTCGCGCAGGGCATTGGCCCGTGTCTCGATTTCGAGCCGATTGCCAGCGCGCCAATCAGTCAATGCCGGAAGTGCCCGCGCCACAGCGATTTGCGGTGCGCGTGGTGCACAGATTTGCAGATTGTCCATGATCTTGGCGATCTCGGTGACAACAGCTTCGCCAGCCGTTATTGCTCCGAGCCTATGTCCGGGAATGCAGAAGGATTTGGAAAAGCTGTAAAGCTGGATCAGATTGTCTTCCCAGCCTGATACATTGAAAAGACCGTGCGGCGCACCCGTGCCCTCAGCCAGAAAGTCGCGATAGGTTTCATCCAGAATGAGCCAGATGCCACGCTTCGTACAGACCTCGAAAATTGCCTTGAGACGCTCAGGCGAATAGACGGCGCCGGTCGGGTTGTTGGGTGTTACCAAGGCCAAAGCACGCACGCCCGGCACCAGTGCCTGTTCCACAGCCTCGACCGTCGGCACAAAACCATGCTCCGCATCGCCGGCGACAAAACCCGTTTTGATACCCAACATGGAGAGTGTGGTTTCGTGATTGAAGTAGAATGGGTCCGTGACAAGCACCGTCTCCCTCGCTGCCGCCACGACCATCGCAGCGCAGATAAAAGCCTGATTGCAGCCTGACGTGATGTGAATATTCTGGCCGCCAATCTTTGCGCCATAAAGCTCCGACATGTGCGTGGCATAGGCATCACGCAGAACCGTTTCACCCTCAATCGGCCCGTAATTAGCGAAAGCAACCGAGGACGCCGCCTCACCCAGCCAGCGCAACATGTCGGGATGCGGCGGATAGCCGGGAACCGCTTGCGACAGATCGATCAACGGACCGTGGCTGCCCGTATAGGACTTGCCCCATGCCTGTACAGCCGGGATTGGCGGCGGCGACAAGCGGGTTACGAGCGAGTTCAGCAGAGCAGCGGTCATGGATGATGGTCCTATCGGATATCGGTCTTGGCCCGGCGCTTTTGCGTGCGGTCAAGCCGTTTGGGCCGTGTTGTGGGAATGGATGGTGGCGCCGTCAACCGTTCGGGCGCGCTTATTTTGCCGTTGCGCCGACGGATGATACGGCGCGCCGACGTCTGCGGTTCAGTGATCGTTTCGGACTCAAGTGAGGCAAAGAGCCAGTCGATAAACACCCTGACGATAGGCGCGTTGCGCACCTCGTTACGGCAGGCGACATAGAAAGCATCATTAGCGGGAACGGTCAGATCGAAGGGAACGATGAGTTCACCTTTGGCAATCAGATTGCTCGCGGTGATCGTATCGCCAAGCGAAACACCCTGACCATATAGCGCTGCTTCCGTGGACAGCCGCGCATCGCTCATGAAATGCTGGGCACCTCGCGCGAGATCAGTGGCATCGGCAGCCGCCAGCCATGTATTCCACTCGCGCCCGTCATCACCATGCAAGAGAACATGATTGCGCAGGTCACGCACCGAGCGCAGTGGCCGGCTGTTAAGCAGTGTGGGACTAGCCACTGGAAAGAGTTTCAGTGTGCTCCACAGACGCGACCAGCAATCGGTCCACTTGCCATCGCCATAGAGCACGCAGACATCCACATCGGGCGACTGGAGATGATGCGCCTCGTTCGTGGCGTTCAATGTCAATCTGATATCAGGATATTGCTCGGTGAACTGGTTCAAACGGGGAATAAGCCACAGCGAAAGCAGCGCGGGCACGCAGGTAACAGTCAGTTCGCCCTTCGTCGTCGGGCGCTTCATCAAGGCCGTTGCTGTCGCAATATCCTCAAACGCCTTCGACACCGTCGGCAAAAGCAGAGCCCCCTGCGCCGTCAGTTTCAGCCGCTGCGCACCACGTTCGAACAGTTGCACGTCAAGTGTTGTTTCCAGTGCCTTGATCTGGTGGCTGATGGCGCCGTGGGTGACATTGAGCTCCCGAGCTGCCGCAGTCACGGAGCCATGCCGCGCCKTCGCTTCGAAGGCGCGCAAGGGATTCAGCGGAGGCAACCGGCCAAGTGTCATAGGAGACTCCAATAGACATCAAACGCCCATTTGTCATGTGAGATTTTCTCACACAAAACCCTATAACAATGTCAATTGCTTTTCTATCGCTTTTGTATCGATAATGCCGGGAGCAGAGGCGAAAAGCCCAGGGGAACAGACAGACGCGGAGCAGATTGGAAAGCTCGAATGGGCCAATCCGCACCTTATGTCCCCTCGGCTTTCAGATAGCGGGATAGCGTCATGGCACCATGGGATGAGAAAAAGCTGAGTGATCTTCGCGCCAAATACGGCGAAAGCCATGGCGGTGAATTGTTTGACCCGACCTTCCGCAAGGTCGCAGACAAGATTTTCTCCAAGAGCGGCACACGTCTTGCTCCCTATGCGGGCGTGCCGACATTTCTGACCGCGCCTTACATGCCGGTTGATGCAACTGCGCCCGATTTTGGAAATCTGCAGGTTGCTATTGTCGGCGTACCAATGGATCTCGGCGTTACCAACCGCCCCGGCTCGCGTTTTGGCCCACGGGCGCTGCGCACCATTGAGCGCATCGGCCCCTACAATCACGTGCTTGAATGCGCGCCTGTCTTCGATCTGCGTGTTGCCGATATTGGCGATGTACCCTTTGCCAGCCGTTACCGGCTGGAACAAAGCCATGACGATATCGAGCGCCGTTTCAACCAGATCATCGACGCGGGCGTTGTACCACTTGCCGTTGGCGGCGATCATTCGATCACCCATCCAATTCTCAAGGCGGTCGGTAAAAAGCGTCCGGTTGGCATGATCCACATCGATGCCCATTGCGATACCGGCGGTGCCTTCGACCAGACAAAGTTCCACCACGGCGGACCGTTCCGTAATGCGGTACTCGACGGCGTTCTTGACCCTACCCGCACCATCCAGATCGGCATTCGTGGATCGGCGGAATATCTGTGGGAGTTCTCATACGAGTCGGGAATGACTGTCATCCATGCCGAAGAGGTCACCGGCCTTGGCATGCCCGCCATCATCGAGAAAGCCCGCAAGATCATCGGCGATGGCCCGACCTATCTGTCCTTCGATATCGACAGTGTTGATCCAAGCTTTGCGCCGGGCACCGGCACGCCTGAAGTGGGCGGCCTGACCACCCGCGAAGTGCTCGAACTGATCCGCGGCCTCAAGGGCATCAACATCGTCGGCGGCGATGTGGTGGAAGTTGCCCCGCAATATGATGCAACGGCCAACACCGCCCATGCGGGCGCACAGGTGCTCTTCGAGATCCTGAGCCTGATGGTATTCAGCCCGTTTGTAACAGGCAAACGCGACTGATCCTTACACCTGACAAACGGTGCGGCGAGAACACCCTGCACCGTCAAACAATAACAAATGGGGACCGACATGACATTCAGAACTACGCTCAAATTATCCGTTGCCGCACTTCTACTATTGGGCGGAGCCACCGTCGGCGCCCGCGCCGATGCCATTGACGACATCACCAAGGCGGGGGTTCTCAATGTCGGCGTCTTCGCTGACTTTCCACCATTTTCCTCGGCTAGCGCTGATATGACCCTCAAGGGTTACGATATCGATGTGGCGCAGGCTCTTGCCGATGCATTGAAGGTGAAGCTCAAGACCGTCAGCGTCACCGGCCAGAACCGTATTCCGTATCTGACCGAGCATCGCGTCGATCTGCTGATGAGCGTCGGTTATAGCAAGGAACGCGAACAGGTCATTGATTTTGCTGCGCCCTATGCGCCCTATTACATCGCTGTGATTGGTCCAAAGGCGCTTGCAGTGAAAGGCAAGGACGACCTTGCAGGCAAGAGCATCGCCGTCAATCGCGGCACACTCGAAGACACGTCCTTGACGGCCGCTGCTCCGGCCTCCGCCGATGTAAAACGCTTTGACAATTATAACGCCGTCATTCAGGCCTTTATCTCGGGCCAGACCCAGCTCATGGTGGTTGGCAACGATGTGGGCGCACAGGTTCTTGCCCGTCAGGAGGCCCTTGCGCCGGAACAGAAATTCCAACTTCTGACCTCGCCATCGCATATCGCCCTCAACAAGAAAGAAGACCGGCTCAAGCAGGCGATCAACGATGCCGTTGCCAAGATGCTTAGCGATGGTTCTTTGAACAAAAGCTCCGAAGCATGGCTCAAGACACCGCTCAATCCCGCAAACCTCAAGGATTAACAGGTGGGCTATGCGCTCGATTTCGGCTGGCTGAATGATGCGATCGGCATGATCGTCAGCGGCGCGGGCATGACGGTTTTCCTGATCGTCGTGACCTCCGTTGCTGGCACGGTGCTGAGCATCTTCGGTGCCATCGGGCGCCGCAGCCGTCATGCGATCCTGCGTAAGCTCGTTGCGGGTTATGTCGAACTGATCCGCAACACGCCATTTCTGGTGCAGCTGTTCTTCATCTTCTTCGGGCTGCCGCGTTTCGGCATCCGCCTTGATCCGGTGACGGCGGCCATCCTTGCCATGACCCTGAATATGGCGGCTTACAGCACCGAGATCGTCGGCGCAGGTCTGGACGCCGTGCCAAAAGGACAGACCGAAGCGGCGAAGGCGCTCGGTCTCCATCCAAGGATCATCTTCATCAAGGTCATCCTGCCGCAGGCATTGAAGGTCATCTTCCCTGCTCTGACCAGCCAGATCGTTATCATGATGCTCGAATCCGCGGTGGTGTCGCAGATCGCCGTGCGGGAACTGACCTATGAAGCAGATATGCTTCAGGCACGCACATTCCGTGCCTTCGAGACCTACTTTATCGTGACCCTCGTTTATCTCGGACTTAGTATCGCGCTACGCAGACTGCTTTATGCGGTTGGACGCCGGTCGATTGCCGGAGGTATGGCATGATCGAGTTCACCTTCTGGGATATTGCGCGCAATCTGCTTCTGGCCGCCCGCTGGACGGTTCTGCTTTCCGTCGTTGCCTTTACTGGAGGTGCTATTGTCGGCGTGGCGATCCTCCTGGCCCGTATCTCAAAACGGAAATGGCTAAGGCGCAGCGCCGAATATTATATCGGCCTGTTTCAGGGAACGCCTTTGCTCATGCAGCTGTTTCTGCTGTTTTTCGGCCTGCCCCTCCTTGGTTTTCGCATCGAGGCATGGACAGCAGCCGTGCTTGGTCTGACGCTCTGTGCCAGCGCTTTCCTTGCCGAAATCTGGCGCGGCGGCGTGCAATCCCTGCCAAACGGACAGTGGGACGCCGGGAGCAGTCTCGGCCTGCATTATGTCGCACAGTTGCGCCTGATTATCCTACCGCAGGCTTTCGCGATCACACGCGCGCCGACGGTGGGTTTTCTGGTCCAGCTGATCAAGAGCACGGCATTGACTTCGATCATCGGATTTGAGGAACTGGTCAGAACCTCGAACGCCATCAACAATGCAACATTCGAACCCTTCACCGTCTACGGACTGGTCGCGCTGATCTATTTTGTTCTGTGCTATCCGCTGACGCGCTACACTAAGAAATTGGAGCTTCGTGCCGCACAGCGTTAGGGCTTGCGCGGCTGTTGGCAAAAAGAGTGGGAATCAGCCAGAAACTGGCAGCAGAAAAGGAGATCGGACTATGGATACAATTCTCAAGAAACACGTCAGTCGGCGGACTGTGCTTGGTGCGGGTGCCCTCGGCGTTGCAATGCTCGCCATGCCATCAATACTGCGCGCGCAGGACAAGTCGCTGAAGATTGGCGTCTATGGCGGCTATTTCAAGAATTCGTTCGACAAGAACATTTTCCCTGAATTCACCAAGGCAACCGGCATCGCCGTTGAATCCGTCGCCGAACCAACAGGCGAAGCGTGGCTGGTTCAGCTGGAACAGGCCGCCAAGGCTGGTGCTGCCCCTGCCGACATTTCGATGATGTCACAGGTCGCCATGATTAAGGGACAGTCGACCAATCTGTGGACACCGCTTGACGTGTCGAAGCTGCCGAACTCCAAAAACCTGATTGACCGTTTCATCAACAAATACCCTGACGGACGCGTCGCCGGTATCGGTGCCGTTGCATGGTACATCACCCTTGTCACCAATACCGACGTCTACAAGGAAGCGCCAACCTCATGGCAGGCACTTTGGGACCCGGCGAACGCTGACAAGCTTGGCCTGCTGGCTCTTGTTTCAAACTCGTTCCTTCTGGAAGTCACCGCCAAGACTTTCTTTGGGGGCACCAATGCCCTCGATACCGAAGAAGGGATCCTCAAGGTCTTCGACAAACTCGCTGAAGTGAAGCCGAATGTCCGCCTCTGGTATCGCGATGAAGCGCAGTTTGAGCAGGCTTTGAAATCGGGTGAAATTCCAATGGGCCAGTATTACCACGATGTTACGGGCCTTGCCGCATCCGAGGGGCATCCTGTTCGCTCGACTTTCCCGAAAGAGGGCGGCATTCAGGACTCCGGTTGCTGGGCGCTGTCACGCGCTTCGAAGAAGGTCGACGAAGCCCATATCTTCATCGATTATATGAGCCAGCCAGCCATTCAGGCGACATTGTCACGTAAAGTCGGAACAGCGCCAACGGTCAAGCGCGAACTGCTTGATCTGAATGACAAGGAATTCGCCGCTGTCTCGTCAGATATCGAACCGATCCTGCCGCGCTACGATCTTTTGACGACCAAGGCCGATTTCCTCAACCAGAAATGGACCGAGCTGATTGTCGGTTGATTGCAACTGGCGGCCGGTGGCTGCAGATTGCGAGACTGTATCGGCGGGAAACCCGGATTATTCTAAACCGGGTTTCCCCTTGAATAAGACCAATGAAAATGGGGGCTTGATGTCCGGACTGGTTCTCAACAATGTAACCAAGCAATTTGGTTCATTTACCGCCGTAGAAAATGTGCAGCTTTCCGTGCCGCACGGAACGTTTGTCTGCATGCTCGGGCCATCGGGCTGCGGCAAGACTACGTTGCTGCGCATGATTGCGGGCCTTGATGATCCCACAGGCGGTTCCATTCTGCTCGACGGCGAAGACATCACCAAAGTCCCGACGCACAAGCGCAATCTTGGCATGGTGTTCCAGTCGCTGGCCCTGTTTCCTCATTTGAGCGTTGGTGAGAATATCGCCTACCCCTTGCGCATTCGCGGCAAGAGCCGCGAAGAACAGAAGAAGCGTGTTGATGAGCTTCTTGCCCTCATTCACCTTCCCGGCTATGGCGACCGGCCCGTTTCGAAACTATCAGGCGGGCAACGCCAGCGTGTGGCCATCGCCCGCGCCCTTGCGCTTTCCCCCAAACTGTTCCTGCTGGACGAACCACTCTCAGCGCTTGATGCCAAGCTGCGCGAGGCAATGCAGGTGGAACTGCGGCAGTTGCAGCAGAAACTCGGTATTACCACCATTGTCGTCACCCATGACCAGCGCGAAGCGATGACCATGGCCGATACGGTCGTCGTGATGAATGGCGGGCACATTCGTCAGGCCGCCTCGCCGATCGAAATTTACCGCAAGCCTGCCGATACATTCGTCGCCGATTTTATTGGCTCGACAAATCTCATCGAAACCACAGCTGACAGTTCCGGCGCAGCGACCGTTTTCGGAAACAAGGTTCCCGGCCTGATACTTCCAAACGGTATGCAGAAGGCAACGATTTCCGTTCGCCCCGAAGATGTTCATCTGACAGCGCCCGGTAATGGCGCTATCAACGGCATCGTGACCTTCGTGCGCGATCTCGGCGGCACAATCGAGACTTTCGTGGAAGCGGGCGGCAAACAGATCGTTGCCGTTTCAACACCGCGTGCGCGGCCTGAAGTCACCGCCGGACAGCAGGTCGGCATCGTGCTTGCGCCTGACGTTTGCGTGGTGCTCAAGCAATGAAGCGCGAAGCCCCGCAATCCGTAGCTGATTACGGTCCGCTGTTTTTCCCCGCCGGTATGCTGCTCGTCTTCTTTGTCGTGCCGTTTGGTACGATGATCGCCGTCAGCTTTTTCCAGCGTCAGCAAGGCGGCTTCTATACACCAGCCTTCGTCTTTTCCAATTACGAGCGCTTTCTCAGCGTCTTCTTTGGCGGCGTTCTTGGCTTCTCCCTGATGCTGGCAATTACGGTCGCCATATGTTGCGTCGTGCTTGCGCTGCCCTTCACCTATCTTTTATCAAAGCTGCCACGCCGCTTACAGGTAATCTGGCTTGTCGCCCTGCTTTCCGTGCTGTCCCTATCGGAAGTCATTATCGGCTTTGCGTGGTCCACTCTGTTCTCGCGTACGGCCGGGATCACCAATATTCTCGTGCAGCTTGGTTTGATGAAACAGGCCGTCGCGCTTTCGCCCAGTTTCGGTGCGGTGCTGACAGGCATGGTCTATCAGGCCCTGCCCTATACGGTGCTGGTGCTTTATCCCGCCCTTGTCAGGCTTGATCCGACCCTGATGGAGGCGGCGCGAACGTTGGGTTCATCTCCGCTGCGCGCCTTCTTCAATGTGCTTGTACCGGCGCTGCGCAATACGATCATGGCAACGCTCATTATGGTGTTCATTTTTGCGCTCGGTTCTTACCTTCTGCCGCAGATTCTTGGCAGGCCGCAACACTGGACGCTTTCGGTCCTCATCACCGATCAGGCGATTTATCAGTCCAATATGCCATTCGCAGCTGCCATGGCCGTATTTCTGGTGCTCGTCACACTCGGTCTTGTGGCTCTGACTCTGCTCATCGGACGCAAGGGAGAAAAGGCATGACCACCTGGCTCCGGCGTCTTTACTTCTTTGCGATTGGCCTCTTTCTCGCGCTTCCATTGATGGTGGTAGCCGGGGTGTCAGTCAATGCCAAGCAGACCCTTGCATTTCCGCCGCAAGGCTTTTCACTGGCATGGTATGGCGAAATCTTTCTCAACCCGGAATGGCGCAGCGCGCTTTTCGCCTCTGTCCTGCTTGCCACCACTTCGGCAGCTTTGGCCGTGCTGATCGCGCTACCGCTTTCATGGTTTCTTTGGCGGCGGATTGCGCCATGGGCCAACATCTTTCAGGTCCTCGGCATCGCACCGTTCACGCTGCCGCCCGTCATCACCGCGCTTGGCCTTCTCACGTTCTGGGCCACCACAGGTTTCTATGGCCAGCCATGGACCGCTGTTATCGGCCATGCGATTTTCTTCGTCACCTTGCCGCTCGTTACCCTGTCGCTTGGGTTCTCCGCTATTGATCGCTCTTTCGTTGAAGCTGCCGCCACGATGGGCGCCAATGACCGCACCATCTTTCGCACGGTGATCCTGCCGTTAATCCTGCCCTATCTGGTGTCGGGCTATGCCTTTGCTTTCGTGTTGTCGCTCAACGAATATATCGTTGCCTACATGACCGTAGGCTTTACGCTGGAAACCCTGCCTATCAAAATTTTCAATGCCCTGCGTTATGGCTACACGCCAACCATGGCATCGGTCACGATCCTGTTTGTCGCGACTGCGGCAGTGATTTTCTCGCTGGTTGCCAAATTCGGCGATCTGCCAAAACTTCTCGGTGCCATGGCTACGGACGATAAATGATGCGGATTGCAGCGCTTCAAATGCAGGCGGTTTGTGGCGATGTCGGCGCAAATCTTGCGCGTATAGAACAGGCCGCCGTGGATGCAGCAAAAGCTGGTGCCGACCTTCTGGTCGTACCGGAGCTTGCCCTGACAGGCTATGGTGCGGGCGACGCAATCACGGCATTGGCAGAACCTGCAAATGGCAGTCAGATTAGCCAGCTACAGGCAATATCCAAAGCAAATGCCATAGCCATCATCGCTGGCTTTGCCGAGCGTGACGGCTACCATGTTTATAACAGTGCAGCTTATGTCTGCGGCGATGCGCAGCCAGTGGTTTACCGCAAATCACATCTCTATGGCGATTATGAGCGAGCCCTGTTCAGCCCGGAAAAACCTGCAAGCTGCATCGTCCAGATAGCCGGATTAAAGCTCGGGATACTCATCTGCTACGATGTGGAATTTCCAGAAAATGTACGTCGCCTTGCACAGGCTGGCGCCCAGATGGTCATTGTGCCAACAGCTCTTCCTGCGGGTCCATCCGGCACGTTCATTGCTGGCCATATGATTCAGGTGCGCGCCTTCGAGAACCAGATATTTGTCGCCTATGTCAATCATGCTGATAATGACGGGCGCTTTAGTTTTGCCGGTCTGTCACGCATTGCGGCACCTGATGGCAGCTTGATTGCCGCCTCTACCGATACGAAAGAGCAACTGCTGTTTGCCGATATTAACAGGCACATGTTTGCCGCTTCCATCGAAAACAATCCCTATCTGAAAGACCTCGCACTGTTATGACCGACATAATTGATACCGACGTTCTCATAATCGGCGCTGGCATTGCCGGTGTTGGAGCCGCCGCCGAGCTGGCCAGCACCCATAAGGTCATCATTCTCGAACGGGAGAGCCAGCCAGCCTATCATTCGACAGGGCGTTCGGCTGCAATCTTCCTGCCCAATTATGGCAATGATGTCATTCGTGCGCTCAATCGGGCCAGTGCGCCAATGTTCACGCAACGCGATACAAAGCTGTTTCCCGAGCCGCTGCTGACACTGCGCGGTTCGCTGACTGTTGCTGATGATACCGGCATCGAACACTGCGAAGACCTGCTCAAGAACGGTGTCAATGTCGATGAGATCAGCACTGATCGCGCGGTTGAAATGGTTCCGATCCTCAATCGCGAATACATCAAAGCAGCGTGTTATCAGGCCGAGGCACAGGACATCGATGTGAACGCCCTGCATCAGGGTTGGCTGCGCAAGGCCACTGGCCTCGGCGTAGACCTTCGCACAAACGCGGAGGTTATCAGTGCCACGCGTGTAAATGGTTTGTGGCTCGTCGAAACACCTGATCAAATATTCCGCGCTCAAATCGTCGTCAATGCTGCGGGTGCCTGGGCTGATGTTATAGCGGGTATTTTCGGCGGCAAGCCGCTTGGCCTTACGCCGTTGCGCCGCAGTATCGCAGTTCTCCCCGCACCTGAAGGCTATGACACCCGAGGCTGGCCGCTGGTCGATGACGCCAATGAAGCATGGTATCTCAAGCCCGACGGCGGGAGGCTGTTCGTCTCGCCTTGCGATGAAACCCCGGTTGAGCCGCACGATGCCTATGTCGATGACATGGTACTGGCTGAGGGTCTCTATCGCTATGAGCAGGCGGTTACGGTGCCCGTTAATCGCGTCGAACGGAGCTGGGCAGGTCTCCGCACTTTTGCGCCTGACCGTACCCCCGTTGCGGGCTTTGACGCTGAACTTGATGGGTTCTTCTGGCTCGCCGGACAGGGCGGCTATGGTATCCAGACGGCACCGGCCCTCTCGCAATTCACTGCAACGCTTATTCGCCAGCAATCGCTGCCGGATGCGCTGGCACAAATCGCCCCGCGCCTTTCTGCCGCCCGTTTTCAGCCGAGCAATGGGTAGCCCCCGAAGATGTTCGTCTGGCTGCCCACTTCTGACCTGATAAAATCGCTGAGCACACGAATGCGCGGCGTATTGACGATATCCTCATGGCAGATCAGCCAGTAATCGCGGTTGAGGTGCATCTCTTTTGCCAAAACGGGCACCAGCTCAGGATAATTGCAGGCGATGAAATAGGGCAGGATACAAAGACCGAAGCCGGAACGCGCAGCGCTCAATTGGGCAAAGATACTTGAGCTTTGATAGGCAGGCCGCAAGCCCGGCAGAATCTCGCGCATATAATCGAGCCCCGGCGTGAAAATCATATCTTCGATATAACCGATGAACCGGTGGCCAGAGAGATCTGACCGCTGGCGGATTGCCGGATGTTTCGCCAGATAGTCCTTCGCACCATAAATGAAGAGGCGATACGGCATCAGCTTTTCCTGATGGTAGGGGCCGGTGCGTGTGGCATTCAATGTTATCGATAAATCAGCCTCACGGCGCGAAAGCGAAACAATCTGCTGGATCGTCACCATCTCCACGGAAAGGCTGGGATAGGCCTGCGCCATGCGCGGCAGCCGATCCGCCAGAAAGAAATTGGCAATGCCCTCGAGAATGCTCAGACGCACAACACCGCTCAGCGAAATCGTGCCGCCGGATGCCTCATTTTGAAAGCGTTCCGCTTCGCGTTCCATGATTTCGGCGGATTCAATCAGCTTTTCACCCAGCGCCGTGAGGATATAGCCACGCGGGTTGCGTTCGAACAGCCGCGCCGAAAGTGCCTCCTCCAACCGGTCGATGCGGCGGGAGACGGTGACGTGATTGGTGCGCAAACGGCGGGCGGCTGTCGTAAGCTGGCCAGTGCGCGCCACGGCCAGAAAATACTGAAGATCATCCCACGTATATTGCCGCACGGCCCCACCTTAATGTACATTTTTGTACTTATTCTGTTCGAAAATAGGTGTTTGTGTACTTATTTGTCAATGCTACAGTTTTTTCAACAGAGTGGTTGCCCGTCAGAAGAAACGGGACAATCATAGGGGCAAGAATTATCCGGCAGAGAGAATGACTGACCGGATTGAGGGAGGGAGAACCGAACCGGTTGCGCGCAGACATATCTGCGTCATGTCTCCGGGTCATTTTCAATCGAGACGATCAAGCCCGCGACGGTCCATCATACGATGATCCTGTGAGCGGCATTTCTTTGGGAGGAGAACAGAATGAAATTATTGGCAATAGCAACCGCAGCCCTTATGGCGGCAACCGTCATGCCTGCGGCAAGTGCAGAGATTTCCGACGGCAAGGTGAAGATTGGTATCCTGAACGATCAGTCTGGCGTCTATGCGGATTTCGGTGGCAAGTGGTCCTATGAAGCGGCAAAGATGGCTGCCGAGGATTTTGGCGGCAAGGTGCTGGATGCACCGATCGAGATCATCACCGCCGACCATCAGAACAAGCCTGATATTGCCTCCAACATCGCCCGCCAATGGTATGATACCGAACAGGTCGACTCGATCATGGAGTTGACCACATCATCCGTTGCGCTTGCCGTGCAGGGCATCTCCAAGGAAAAGAAGAAGATCGATCTTGTAACCGGTGCGGCGACAGCTGAACTGACCGGCAAGCAGTGCTCGCCCTATGGCTTCCATTGGGCTTATGACACCCATGCTCTTGCAGTTGGTACCGGCGGCGCGCTCGTCAAGCAGGGCGGCGATACATGGTTTTTCCTGACTGCCGATTATGCCTTCGGCTATTCATTGGAAGAGCAGACAAGCAAGTATGTCACCTCCAAAGGCGGTAAGATTGTTGGCTCCGTGCGCCATCCGCTTGCAAACAGCGACTATTCCTCGTTCCTGCTACAGGCACAATCATCGGGCGCAAAGGTCATCGGCCTTGCCAATGCCGGACTTGATACGGCGAATGCCATCAAGCAGGCAGCCGAATTCGGTATCGTAGCCGGTGGGCAGCGTCTGGCCGCCCTGCTCTTTACACTGGCCGAAGTGCACGGTCTTGGCCTTGAAGCGGCTCAGGGATTGACGCTGACGGAAAGCTTCTACTGGGATCGCGATGACCAGTCCCGTGAGTTCGGCCGCAAGTTCTTCAAGCGTACCGGCCGTATGCCAAACATGATTCAGGCTGCGACCTATTCCGGCGTCATGCAATATCTGAAGGCTATTCAGAAAGCCGGAACTGACGATACGGTAAAGGTTGCTGCAGCGATGCATGAAATGCCCGTTGATGACGTCTTCGGACGTGGTGCCAAGGTTGGTGCCAATGGCCGCCTGATCAGCGATGTCTATCTGATGGAAGTCAAGAAGCCCTCGGAAAGCAAGGAGCCATGGGACTATTACAAGGTTCTTGCCACGGTTCCCGGTGACGAAGCTTACATGAAGCCAGCCGAAAGCGGCTGCGATCTGGCCAAGTAATCCGTATGACGGCTTCGCTAACAGGCACGGCTTTCGGGGGAGGACAGACTTCTCCCGGCAACGCCGACAACGCTGAGTCCCGGGTGGTTCTCTCCGCCCGTGGCCTGCGCCGGGACTTTGGCGGCTTCATTGCCGTCAACAATGTGGATCTGGATGTTCAGCATGCACAAGTGCATGCGCTGATCGGCCCGAACGGGGCGGGAAAGACCACTGTTTTCAATCTGTTGACGAAATTTCTGCAACCATCGAGCGGTACAATCACCCTGCTTGATCACGACATCACCAGAACCGACCCGGCCAAGGTTGCCCGGATGGGACTGGTGCGCTCGTTCCAGATCTCTGCGGTTTTCCCGCATCTGACAGTCCTCGACAATGTGCGCGTTGCCCTGCAGCGCCCCGGTGGACTGTCCACCCAATTCTGGCTGCCAACCAGTGCGCTCAACCGTCTGAATGACCGCGCCATGGAACTGATCAGCGCTGTCGGCTTACAGGATGCGCGCAACAAACTTGCCGCTGACCTTTCCTATGGCCGCAAGCGCGTATTGGAAATTGCAACAACGCTCGCGCTCGATCCCAAGGTGCTGCTGCTGGATGAACCCATGGCCGGTATGGGCCACGAGGACGTGCACATCGTTTCCGACATTATCCGCGAAGTTGCCCGCGACCGGGCTATCCTCATGGTGGAACATAATCTGAAGGTCGTTGCAGACCTTTGCGACAAGGTCACCGTTTTGCAGCGCGGCGAAATCCTCATCTCCGGCGATTACCAGACTGTCAGCCAGGATGAACGGGTGCGTGTCGCCTATATGGGGACCGAACATGAGTGACACCAAACCTCTTCTCGCCGTTCGCGATCTTCACGCATGGTACGGCGAAGGCCACGCACTGCATGGCATCAATCTTGATATTCACGAGGGCGAAACCGTGACGCTTCTTGGCCGCAACGGTGTTGGCAAAACCACGACCCTGCGTTCCATCATGGGCATCATTCGCAAGCGTACCGGCAGCATCACGTTTAACGGCAAAGACATGATGCGCGTGCCGCTGCACCGCACGGCTCATGCGGGCATTGGTTTTGTGCCGGAAGAACGCGGCATCTTCGCAACGCTGTCCGTCGACGAGAATCTCAACCTGCCCCCAATTGTCGCCAAGGGCGGTATGACCATTGCCGAGATTTACGACCTGTTTCCCAATCTGAAGGAGCGGCGCAACAGTCCGGGCACAAAACTTTCCGGCGGTGAACAGCAGATGCTGGCGATTGCCCGCATCCTGCGCACCGGCGTCAAACTCTTGCTGCTTGACGAGCCAACTGAAGGTCTTGCGCCTGTTATCGTCCAGCGCATCGGCGAAGTGCTCGTCACCCTGAAACAACGCGGCATGACCATCCTGCTCGTCGAGCAGAATTTCCGTTTCGCCAGCAAAGTCGCAGACCGGTTCTATGTGGTGGACCACGGCAAGATTATCGACAATTTTCATGTCCGGGAACTGCCGGACCGCATGACCATGCTCAATGAAGCGCTGGGAGTCTGATCCATGACAATGATCTTCGGCGTTCCACTTCAGGCCTTTCTTGGACAGTTGCTCATCGGTCTGATCAACGGCTCCTTCTATGCCATGCTCAGCCTTGGCCTTGCGATCATCTTCGGTCTGCTGCGCGTGATCAATTTCGCCCATGGCGCTCAGTACATGCTGGGGGCCTTCATCGGTTATCTTCTGTTGGCACAACTGGGTATCGGCTATTGGCCTGCCCTGCTTCTTGCGCCGATTGTGGTCGGCGTAGCAGGTGCAATCGTCGAGCGCGTGGCACTTTCGCGCCTCTACAATCTCGATCACCTCTATGGGCTGCTCTTCACCTTCGGCCTTGCGCTCGTGATAGAAGGCACGTTCCGCTATTATTATGGTGCAGCGGGTCAGCCCTATGCGGTGCCATCAGCGCTTGCCGGTGGTTACAATCTCGGTTTCATGTTCTTGCCGAAATATCGCGCCTGGGTGGTGATTGCATCGCTTGCCGTCTGCATCGGCACATGGCTGCTGATCGAGAAAACACGGCTTGGTTCCTATCTGCGTGCCGCTACCGAAAACCCAACCCTCGTGCGGGCTTTTGGCATCAACGTGCCACTGCTTCTGACCTTTACTTATGGTCTGGGCGCAGGCCTTGCCGGTCTTGCCGGTATCATGGCAGCACCGATCTATCAGGTCAGCCCATTGATGGGGTCGAACCTGATCATCGTCGTGTTCGCGGTGGTCGTGGTGGGTGGCATGGGCTCCATTCTTGGCGCCATCGTCACCGGCTATATGCTCGGTATTTTCGAAGGTTTGACCAAGGTGTTCTATCCGGAAGCCTCGAATATCGTGATCTTCGTCATCATGGCGATTGTCCTGCTTGTCCGTCCGGCAGGCCTGTTCGGCAAGGAGGTCTGACTATGACCGATACAACAGTTTCTTCCGTTCAGAAAAACAAGTTCTTCACGCTTGAAATGGTGCTGATCCTTATCGGCGTTGGGCTGCTTATTCTGGCACCGTTCCATTTCTATCCGGTCTTCCTGATGAAGGTGTTGTGCTTTGGGCTCTTTGCCTGCGCGTTCAACCTTCTGCTTGGCTATACGGGTATTCTTTCCTTCGGCCATGCGGCGTTCTTTGGCGGGGCAGCCTATTTCACCGCTCATTCGGTCAAGGAATGGGGCTTCCCACCGGAATTGGGCATCCTGCTTGGCGTCTTCGGCGCGGCCATTTTGGGTCTGATCATCGGCTTCTTTGCCATTCGCCGTCAGGGCATTTATTCCACGATGATTACCCTTGCCCTCTCGCAGATGTTTTTCTTCTTCTGCCTGCAGGCGTCTTTCACCAAAGGCGAAGACGGCATTCAGGGCGTGCCACGCGGCAAACTGCTGGGCTTCATTGATCTCAATGATCCGCTCAACATGTATTTCTTCGTGCTGGCGGTGTTCCTGATCGGCATATTCATCATCTGGCGTATCATCAACTCGCCCTTTGGCATGATCCTGAAATCTGTCCGGGAAAATGAAAACCGCGCCATTTCGCTGGGCTATTCGGTTGCCCGCTACAAGCTTGCCGCTTTCGTCATGTCGGCTGCCCTTACAGGTCTGGCAGGCGGGCTGAAAGCCATCGTCTTTCAGTTCGCGACGCTGACCGACGTCAGCTGGCAGATGTCGGGTGAAGTTGTACTGATGACCCTGCTTGGCGGTATCGGCACTCTGGTTGGTCCGATCATCGGTGCAGGATTTGTCTCCGCTCTGGAAAACTATCTCGCCACATCGGAATTTCCAGTGACGGTTATCACCGGCATTATCTTCATGGTCTGTGTCCTCGTCTTCCGGCGCGGTGTCATCGGTGAACTCTATGCTTCGCGCCTTGGCAAGAAACTCGAGAGCAATTCCGGACACTGACATGACAGCCAGTTATGATTACATCATCGTCGGGGCGGGCACGGCAGGCTGCACCTTGGCCAACCGTTTGTCGGAAGACCCGAATGTGTCTGTTCTGCTGCTTGAAGCGGGTGGTAAGGACAACTATCCCTGGATTCACATTCCGGTCGGCTATCTCTACTGCATTTCCAATCCGCGCACGGACTGGTGCTTTTCAACCGAAGCTGAACCGGGCCTCAATGGCCGTATCCTGAACTATCCGCGCGGAAAAGTGCTGGGCGGCTGTTCATCGATCAACGGCATGATCTATATGCGCGGTCAGGCGCGCGACTACGATTTATGGCGGCAGGACGGTTGCACCGGTTGGGGCTGGGACGATGTTCTGCCCTACTTTCGTAAATCGGAGGATTATTATCTGGGTGCCGACGATTTCCATGGATCGGGCGGCGAATGGCGCGTGGAAGAAGCGCGGCTCCACTGGGATATTCTCGATGCCTTTCGTGATGCCGCCGAGGCAGCCGGTATTCCGCGCACCGACGATTTCAATCGCGGCGACAATGAAGGCAGTTCCTATTTCAAGGTGAATCAGAAGCGCGGCATTCGCTGGAACACGGCAAAGGCATTTCTTCGTCCGGCTATGAAACGCCCCAATCTCAGGGTCGAGACCGGTGCCCATGTGCGCAAGCTTATTATCGATGACCTGACTGCCAAGGGCGTGGAAATTGAACAGGCGGGAACGATCCACAGGATCGATTGCAGACGGGAGGTCATCCTTGCAGCTGGAGCCGTGGGCTCACCACAAATTCTTGAATTGTCGGGCATCGGACGCGGCGAGATCATGCAGAACGCGGGAATTACACCTGTTCTCGAGCGGCGCTCAGTCGGCGAAAATCTTCAGGACCACCTGCAACTGCGGTGCGCCTATAAGGTAACCGGTATTCCGACACTCAACGAAAAAGCCAATCGCCTGCTTGGCAAAGCATCGATTGCCCTTGAATATCTCTTCAACCAATCCGGCCCTATGTCGATGGCACCAAGCCAACTGGGTGTATTCACCCGCTCGGACCCGTCTTTCGCCACCGCGAATCTGCAATATCACGTACAGCCGCTTTCGCTGGAAAAGTTCGGTGAAAATGTTCACCCCTTCCCTGCCTTTACCGCCAGTGTCTGTAATCTTAGGCCCGATAGTCGCGGTTCGGTTCACGTCAAATCGCCTGATTACCGCGCGCATCCGGCTATCCGTCCGAATTATCTTGCAACGGACAGCGACCGCCGCGTGGCTGCGGATTCAATTCGCATCACTCGAAACATTGTGGCGCAGGAACCGTTGCAACGCTACCGGCCGGAAGAATTCAAACCGGGCCCGCAATATCAAAACGAGGCGGAACTGATTGAAGCGGCAGGAGCCATTGGCACGACGATCTTCCATCCTGTCGGCACTTGCCGTATGGGCGCCGATCAGGAGTCCGTGGTCGATCCGCAATTGCGCGTACGCGGCATTAAAGGCCTGCGTATATCAGATGCTTCGATCATGCCGTCGATCACGTCAGGCAATACCAACTCCCCGACAATCATGATTGCCGAAAAGGCCGCCGAGATGATTATCAGCGCTTGAGCCCCCTTGATCTCTTTGCTATCATTGAGATCAATGGAGGCATTAATGGCCGGAAATTTGCACGTCAGAAATCTCGACGACGACCTGATCACGAGGCTCAAACTGCGCGCGGCGCGGCACGGGCGCTCGACGGAGGCGGAACATCGCGAAATTTTGCGCCAGGCTTTGGAAACAGAAGTTGAACCTTCGTTCGATGAATTAGCGGCACAATTGCGTAAACTCACAACGAAACGGCAACAAACGCCCTCTGAAGTGTTGCTGCGCGAAGGGCGCGACGAACGCTAATGGACACTCTTATTATCGACGCCAGCATTGCCATCAAATGGGTCGTCGAAGAAGAGGGTACAGAGGAAGCCGTCAAACTGCGTGGACGCTATAAGTTTGCGGCTCCGGATCTGCTGGTTGCCGAATGTGCCAACATTCTTTGGAAGAAAGTACAGCGAAACGAGCTTGTTCCAGACGAAGCACGGCTTGCAGCGCGCCTGCTTCAACGCGCGGATATTGAACTGATCTCCATGCGTGGGCTACTGGAAGAAGCAGCAATGCTCGCAATATTGCTCGGCCACCCAGCCTATGACTGCATCTATCTGGCGCTGGCCAAACAACGACAGTGCCGCTTTGTCACGGCTGATGAAAGACTCCGGCGTGTCATTCAACAAAAGGCCGCGAAAGAACTTAGTTCACTCTGCGTATCGCTTGATCAAATTAACAAGACGACTTGATCAAGCCCGAAATCACTGGATTGTAATTGTCACAGCCGTCGACTGACTCCCACCAGTAAAATCATCCGGTGCGGAGGGAACTGGCGATGCACGACGAACCACATCAAGAATATATTGATCCAGTTCAGGCTTTCCCGAACTGACTGCTATTCTAGATGAGGTGATATCACCGCTTCTTGTAAAAGTAAGAGCAACCCTAGCACTACCCGCTCCATGATTACGACCTCCCGGACGACGCGCATAACGGGCGAGATAAGAATTGATTTTTTCGCCCCAGCTTTGTGCTGCACGGGCTGAAGCCGCACGCGATATGCTCGGCTGCTGTTTTGCTTCCACCACAGTATCGCTCTTGGTTTCCGCCACCACTGTCTTTACTGGCTTACGGACAACTTTCTTCGGAACCTCTTTCTTGGGTTCATCCGGCTTCTTTGGTTCCGGTCTGACAACAGGAAGCGGCACTTCAACCTTCGGCAGTTCAACCGTTTCCTCCGGCTGCACTTCCTCTGGCACAACTTGTTCCTCCGGCGCTGGTTGAGGTTCCGGCTCCACTGGCTTTTCCGGTTGGATTTCGGGAGCAGCGGCTTCCTGTTGAACGGGCTCCGGCGTTACCTTTTCCGGTTCAACAGGCGGCAGTTCAGCAACAGCCTCAGGCACGATTGGCGCTGGCAACGGCTCCATATCGATCATCACGGCAGCTGCAACTTCACCGCCATTTGCGTCTGACTGGTAGCTATATCCGTACCAGCCAGCGCCCGCATGAACACCAATCGCCACGACGGCCGCTGCGGACCACAAGCCAATTTCACGCCAGTTCGTTTGAAACCGGCCTGCCATGGGTGCTACTGGCCTGTCTGGCATTATTGCGCGCTTCCCGTTGGTGCAGGCGTGGCCGGCGCTAACGGTGCGCTTTCAAGCCCGACAAGCGCGATCTTGAGATAACCACTGGCGCGCAAGGTATTCATCAGATCCATCAGCGCACCATAATCCACAGCACGGTCGGCGCGTAGGAACACACGTGTTTCCTTGTCGCCCTGCGTCTTCTGATCAAGGAACGCACCAAGCGTTTCCTTTGTCACCATGTCATTGACGATTGCGATGGTGTGATCTTCTTTTAAAGTGAGATAAAGCGGTTTGTCAGGACGGTTAGCGGGTGCTGCCGTCGATGCCGGCAGATCGACATTGATATCGACGGTCGCCAAAGGCGCTGCCACCATGAAAATGATCAGCAGAACCAACATGACATCGATGAACGGTGTCACGTTAATCTCGTGGTTTTCCTGCAAATCGTCGTCAGAAACGTTGTGTCTGATACCGCCAGCCATGATGTGTACCTTTATTCTGCCGCTGCAGGGCGTGCCTGATGCACCTGAGGTACAAGCGCAAAATCCACGTCACGGCTCACAAGACGTTCAACGCCAGCCGACGCATCAGCCAGCAATTGCCGGTAACCGGTGATCGACCGGGCAAACACGTTGTAGATCACAACTGCGGGGATGGCTGCGACGAGGCCGATAGCCGTGGCCAGAAGAGCTTCCGCGATCCCGGGAGCCACAATGGCGAGATTGGTTGTCTGCGATTCTGAGATACCGATGAACGAGTTCATGATGCCCCACACCGTGCCGAAAAGACCAACGAAGGGAGCGGTTGAACCGATTGTTGCAAGCACACCTGTGCCACGGCTCATGCGGCGCCCAGCCTGTGCCTCGATACGCGACAGACGCGAGGCAACGCGTTCTTTCAGGCCATCCGCACCGGCATAATTGCGCGCTTCCTGCGACATCCGCACTTCCTCGCGCGCCGCATTGACCAATTGCACGCCCGGTCCACCACGCCCTTCAAGCGCCTGTTCCGCATCGCGCAGCGTGCGGGCATTGCCAATTGCACTGAGAGCGCGATAAGCGCGAACACGCGCACCAGCAAGTTCCAACGTCTTGGCGAGCCAGACAGTCCAGGTGATAAGCGAAGCAAAGGCCAAGCCGATCATGACACCCTTCACCACCCAGTCCGCGGCCATGAACATGCCCCATGGTGACAGGTTGTGTGGCAGGTTCGCCTTGTTCACTGCCGCGGGCGCTGCTGGTGCGGAGGCAATTGGGGAGGGTGCAGGGATTACAGCGGGCGCAGAACCAGAAGCTTGAGGCGCAGGAGCACTTTGAGTGGCAGGTGCCGGGGCAAGCTGAAGCACAGGCGCAGGTGCGGCTTCAACAGGGCTCTGTTGTGCAGGTTGCGGTGCCTGAGAAGAGGTTTCCTGTGCCATCACAGGGGAAATCAAAGACAACAGAAGTGCGGAGGTAAGCGCCGCTGCCCTGATCCTTACAGAAACGTTCTGCATTGGTGAAAACCTGTCTGTATTTTTCCGCATGGCTTTTGTCTTTCGCTTCTTCCGCCGCCCCGGTCATCTCGTCGCGATAATGCATCCATTATCCAAGGCTCCGATGCGTGGCGCATGGTCTGTTGGAGCGGCTGTAATATTCCTGAGTATAATAATCAACTATTAACTTCTGCAACCCCGGGTTTTAAATGCTTTGCATTTTTGAGCTTTTCAATCGCTCCGCCGGGCGCTGTCGCCATCAAAGCCTCGCCGCCAATAGGCGACCACATGGTGTTTTTCGCGATCATGTTTGAGTTTTTTACGCAGATGGGCGCGGATTCGTTTGAAGTCGTTAAATTCACAGCCGGCCCACACGAAGATATCAGTTGAAAGAGCGGAGGCATCCAGTTCCTCAACAATATCAGCCAGCTTGCCAGTTGTTCCCGCCGGTGAACCATGACGATATAACCAGCGAACATCAACCTGCGCAGGCGATTGCAATGGCTGCCGGTCATCGGGACCGTCAACCTCAAGAATGACCGTTGCTTTTGTCTGGGCATGCAAATTCTGCAGAATACGGCCGATGGCTGGCAGGGCGGTTTCGTCACCGATCAGCAATTGTTGCGGTGCGCCCAATATGCCGCCTCCGCCCGGTCCTGTCATACCAACAATATCACCGGATTTGGCGTTCAGCGCCCATGTTGCACCCGGCGTATTCTCACCGGGATGAACGACCATATCGATATCGACTTCGCCCCGATCCACGTCGATATTGCGGATCGTATAAACACGGGCGATCAGCGCATCTTCACCGCCCGCCCACACGGGTCGGCCATCGCGGCCCATGGTTGGCCATTTCGGAGCCCTGCCCTCAGGTACGAACAGGAGCCGGATATGCAGACCGCCGATAGCAAAACGGGCCAAATTCTCACCGCGCAATCTTATACGTCGCATATGCGGGGTAAGGTCCTGGGCACTCACCACACGCATTTCGCGGAAGTAAGGAAGCTCCGAGCTGGTCAGGCCATCGCCCACCCAGGATAATTGCGGCTTCTCATTGCCGGCAATGTCCAGAATATTATCGGCCAGCACCATGCGTACGTAAGCAAGGGAGGTCTCGTCATCGGCCTCAACGTCAAGGGAAAGTACGTCGCCAACGATTATCAGATGCGCTTTGCCATAGGGTGTCTGAATCCGCCCTTCCAGATCGTCCCGCTCAACATGTGCATGTTCGGCAAATACATTGCAAAGCTTGTCGAGCATGACACCGGGGGCCAGGAGTTTAACCGCAGCAGAGCTGCTCAGAACATTCGGCGTGGCGGACATCGGTATTCTCCTGGCACTTTCTTCCTGCCAGTCGTCCATAAAGAGGATCGCAGGACAGGTCGCCGGGACCCTAATAAAATATGATCAATTTAGTCAAGTATTAATACGAGGAATTTCTGCTCTTGCACCGATCACAAAAACGGGATGTCAGACAATACCCCAGGCGCGGTAACGTCCTCTACCTGTCATCTCGCGAACGCCCAATTCGGTAATCAGATTTAGAGCACCGCGCGGCGAGACCTTTAGCTCTTTTGCTACCAATGATGTCGAAACCATAGGTCGCGACAGGATCAGATCGATCATACCCGGCAGACTGGATGTGGAGCGCCGGTCCTTCAGCTTTCGCTCCATCTGGACACGGGCAAGGCTCAAACGGTCAATCTCTTTCAAACTGGCCATGGCCGATGTTTGTGCAGCCTCGAGAAAAGCCGTAAGGCGCGTGTTGGGATTACGGGCACGGCGGCGATCGCGTGGTATCGCTCGCAAACCCGCATTGAATGCCCCCAAATGCGCCCGTGTTTTCAAACGCTCGCGCAGCATCGAGGCGACCAGCATGGGACCGAGCCAATGCTGGTGTTGCAAGGGTTCAATCTCTTCCCACGCATCCCAGAGCAAGGCCGCAGCCAGCATGGGAGGCAGATCACGGGTCCGGTCCATGACCGCGAACCATTGGTCCATGCGGCCATCTTCATCCCAGTCGGGATCATAAACCAAGGGGTCACCATCCGGCGTCAAATCCCCGGCGGAAGAAGCCCTCCGCCTGACCTGCTGCTTGCTATCTGCCTCCGGCGAAGGTTTCTCGGCAGGCTGGTTCAACAGGCGTTCGGAACGGTTGAGCAACGCATCCAGCCGCGCCAATTCTTCTTCAAAGGCATTTTCCGCCTCTGATCCAGCTTCTGGGGCAGTTTCGAGTTCAGGTCGCCTCACCGGTTCGCTTGGCACAGGCGCAAGAAGTGCGTCCGCGCCCCAGCGACCGCGCAAACTGGCTATGCCCTTGGGGCTCAATGCCCATTGCGCCGGGCTCGCGGCAATCTGGCGCCGTGTTCGCAATATCGCATGGGCGCGCGTTAATTCATGTGTCGGTGTTCTGATATCCATTCGCGCATCATGGAGAACCAGATCCTCCACATGAACGAGTTCGCCTGCCAGCCAGAGCGCGTTGCAGGCCTCCATGAAATGTGAGCGTGCAATCCAGCCTTCGTTCTCACGCAGCAAACCTTCCTTCGACTGACGGCCGCCCAATTCACCAAAGTCACCCTTGCGCGCGAGCCGCTCGTCCAGCCGCGCCAAGGCATCTTCTGCAGCCACAATAGGGCGAAGCAGCTCTTTCAGGGAGTAATTTGCAGAATCATAAGTCATTGAAATCATGTTAGGCGAATAGTGAAAGTGAAGCTATTGCCTTGAGATAAATGGATGCCTGCAAACACAGGTATCAGAGCGATGGTAACCGGAAGAAGCCTTTTTTGCTTTCGCTCGGCTTCATTCCCAAAGCCAGAGACGGGTGATCCTCGATCATAACCGCAATCAAACGCAACGATGCAGCAGCCTGCAATACCAGCGGCCGATCTGAGACCTCAGCAGTATCTGCCGCAAGCGATCGCGCTGATGCAACATATTCTGCCACAAGGCCGGGGTCCTGTGTCTGCAGGCTTATGATTTTTGCCAGTTGCGCCAGGTTCTCCGATACGCGGTCGGCTATGCCGTGTTCCAGCCGCCCCCACAACAACAATCGGCGCAACCGGATGATCTCTGCCCCTAATGTTACCGAAGAGAGGGCATCGTCCATCAATGTCTCGCCTGTCTCCCGCATTGCTTGCAGGATCGGCATCAGCTGGTTGATCCGATCATAAGCAAGGCTGTTGAACGCAGAGGCATTTGGCACGCGGTCGCGCAAACACAGCCGAACGATATCCGTCCGCAGCGCATTCATCATCCGGTTCACCGTCACCAAGGGCCGCTTCGGCAAAACGACAATGAAAACCAGAATCCCGATAAGAACGCCTATTAGCACCGAAAGGGAGGTTTCCATGAATATGGCAGGTTCGAACGCCATTTTTTCATGGGGTTTCAGGAAGACGATGAAATTGATGGAAAAAGCAGTGGCTGGGCCGACATGCCGTGGATCAGCCATCAGGATCGCAGCTGGCACCAGAACCGGAATGATGAATACAGCAAACCAGAACAATCCCGGAAAATGTGGCAGGACCAACTGGCTGAGAATAAACGCAAATGGTACAGCGTAGAGGGTGCCCCTGAAAAAACCCCAACTCGTTTGAAGCGGGTTGGGCATTGATGCGAAAAGGCTGCACACCACCGCCACAATGATTGCTGCCGCGGCAGCATCCGAGTGCTTGGTTTGCATCCAATAGGCGGTCATCAGGGTTGTTGCGACGATTGCCCTGATGGCATTGACAAGAGCCGTATTGTGATCGCGATAAACAGGTAAAGCCGGTGGCTTCCTGCTTCCAGCGATATATTGCGAACGGCTTCCCAAAGCTGAAAGTCCGTCCAGAGTTGCCTTCAGACTGTCAATAAATTCCCCAAGCAATGTCAAGCGGGCCATCATGCCAATCCGGTCATCGCCCCACGGCTTGCTTTTCAATTCCGCAATCTCTGCTGCGAAGACATCAAGTTTGCCGAGCCAGGGCCCTGTTGCGTCAGGCTTGAAATCATCAGCCATAACATCGAGCAGCTTGCCAAGCTTGTCGCGCAAATTGCGCCATGTCTCATCGGAGGAGACACGATGGGCCACGAGAATATTCACAATGGACAGACAGGACATAAGATGGCCCACCGTATGCCGCGAGTGCCGCCCGTGGGTAACGAGGCTTGGCGCTTCGAGCCGCGCGTGGGCGCGCATTGCCGCCAGTGCCTGCGTATCGGCAATCAGCTTTCTATGGGCGGTTTTCAATTGGGCAGAATCGCCACCGGCAATAGCGTCACTGGTATATCGCGCGAGATCCGCAATACAATTTTCCAACCCTTCAACCAGCGCGGTTCGGGCAAGTTGCGGCTGAAAGAAACGGCTGGCAATACCGGCACAGACAATGCCGAGCATGATTTCCGCGCAGCGGGCATAGGCAACGTCAACCAGGAGATGGGACTGGCCAAAGGCGGGCAACGCAATAATGACCGCGGTATAACCGGCAAGTGCGGCACCATAGGATTCCGGATTGCGCAGCATCGACGCTGCAAAGGTGCACAGCGCCACCCAGAGCGCGATTGACACCACAAACAGCCATTGTATATCGCCCGTCGCCGCCGTTATCCCGATCGCCGCCAGCGCACCGATCAAGGTTCCGGCAAGACGAAACAGGCCCTTGCTGATAACCATGCCGGCAATGGGTTGCGACACGATAAAGACCGTCATCATTGCCCATTGCGATTGCTGCAGGTTCAATGCAAAGGCTGCCATGAGCGCAACAAGCGCTGCAGCATTGGTTCTGAGCGCAAATACCCAAGCCGTCCTACCGGGCCAAGCGGGATGTTCAACAAACTTTTCAATGTATTGAATCATGGCGTCCGATCTGACAGCTAGCGCCTTTCATTATCTTTCGTGGGCGGACCGCACAACGGAAACAGCTTGTCTCTCCATGCGTCTTCTTGCCACCCGGATGTGCCACAGATCGCCCCATTGTGTCACAGGCATGACATCCGGCAAGCGCATGATCGACCTCCCGCAATCACCCTAACGAGGACTATTTCATGCGTAGATTTCTCAGCCTGCTGACAGCATTTGTTTTTGTTGGCCTTACCGCTGCCTATGCTGGCGACGCAAAGCCTTTCGCCGACAATAAGGAGATTGATCTCCTGACGATTTTGCCACCCCCGCCCGCCAATGACTCACCGCAGACCAAGGCGGAACTGGGTGAAGTTCTGACATTGCAGATGACCCGGACTCCGGAAATGGTTGCGCGCGCGCAAGCCGATGCGGAAGAAAATGTCTGGCGTTTTGCAGATGTAATGGGCCCGGATTTCAATAAGGACAAATTGCCGAAACTGGCAGCGTTCTTCGACCGTATTGTCGAGACTGAGGGCGCAGTGGTTGATCCGGCAAAGGATGTTTTCAAGCGTCCTCGCCCGCATCAGTTGAGCGACCTTGTTAAACCGGCAGTAAAACTCTCCAACTCGGGCGCTTGGCCATCCGGTCACACGACGCTTGGCACTCTGATTGGCATTGAATTGTCCAACATGGTTCCCGAGAAGAAGGCCGAGATTATGGCGCGCGCCTGGGAATATGGTAACAACCGAATCATTGGCGGCATACACTATCGCTCCGACGTGGAGATGGGCCGAATCTCGGGCAGCATCATTGCCGCGACGATCATGAAGCATGATGACTTCAAGGCTGAATACGAACCGGCAAAAGCCGAACTGCGTGCAGCCTTGGGTCTTGGCGGCGCTTGATGGCAATCGTCATAAACCTATAAAATAAGCCCGTCATGCCGTTTCATATGCGTGACGGGTGCCTGTTCATCTGGATACTGAGTACGACTTTTGTCGTAGGCACCGGGCTGACCTTCGCCCGATGCGCGACGTTTCAAATAGGCCTACTTTCCGGCCATGCGCTTCGAAGCGTGTGACGATGGAAAGAAAAAACCATGCCCAAACTGAAACCGATATTGCCTGAGCCGCAGGTCAAGCGTGATGCCCTTTACCCCATATTGGTGGTTGGGTGATCATGCGCTATCAGATTCCGCTGCTCTCCATTGAGTATATTACCCTGTCGCTTTTGCTCGGGCTTATACTCATTCCTCTCCTATCACCCTCATTCTGGAGCATGCTGCGCAACACCGCGCTCGCTCTGCTGCATTTGACGCGACTGTTCCAAAGCAAGGCGCCTCGCCTTGATGAGGCGCCAAAGCAAGCCGAGACAATGCCTCAACCGATCCGCAGATCCAGCCAGACATCGGGGGCTCATCGCACGGCCCCAAAAGCACGATATGAAAGCAAAGCTGGCATTCGTTCTGCCGAATGGTATGGAACAAGGGCCCGGCCAGTACGACGCCGGCATAAGTAACCGGCAAGGAATGACAACTTGGGATTGCTAAATGCTCTTCGTTTGAGAGGCCTGTTCGTCAAACTGGTGTTGATGTTTGTTATCGTTGGGTTTTCCGCGCTGTTGCTGGTCAGTATGCTGATGAGCCAGTTTTCCTCCAGCCGCAATGAAAGCAGTATTCGCGACTTCCTCAACGGGCTGGATCGGCCACAATTGAATGCTCTGGCCACGGGTGTTGATCCACGCGACAAGAATGCTTGCAATGCGCTGGCGAGCAAGATTTTCTGGAGTACCGTTCAGGCTGGCATAAAAGGCGTTTCCGACTTCGGCGTTATGTTTTCCGATTTCTATAGCGGGCGATTGCAGGTCCAGATCGTTGATGGTCAGGGGGTTCTCTGCGCAACGCTCCCCGAGGCAACTCCGCTTTTGACAAAGGCGATGACCGAGGCACGGCAATCACCCCAACCCATTCCAGTTTATCGGGACGAAGAAGATTGGGCTATGGTTACTCAGGTGAGCCTGCCCAATGCGGCCAATACGCAGGCGCTCATAGGGTTTCATTATTGGTCGCAATGGCAGCTCTATGACGAAATTGCCAGCGCCACCGTGTACGACTACATCCGAACGTTCATCCTGATCGGCTCCATGGGCGCGAGTGTTGCCGCTTTATTTGTCTGGCGGCTATATCGCCGCATCAAACGGGCAACCAACGCAGCCGATCAATGGGCCGATGGCGATTTGCGGGCGCGCATCAAAGACGGTTCAAAGGACGAATTCGGACGGTTGGTCGAGCGCTTCAACAATATGGCGGATGCGATATCGAAGAGCTTTGATATGCAGAAGGCACTGGCAATATCGGTGGAACGCAACCGCATCGCGCGTGACCTGCATGATACCGCCAAGCAGCGCAGCTTCGTCCTTGGCCTCAAACTCACGGAACTGGAATATGAAGCGCAAGGACATGCACCCTTGTTGCCAACCGTGGAATCTGCCCGGCGCCTTGCCGATCATCTGCAGCAGGACCTTGAGAACGTTGTTTCAGGCTTCAACCTACCCGCCATTGCCGATTTTGGTTTATACGAAACACTGTTGCGCAGTGTTGGCGATTTGCTATCAGGGTCAGGTATTCAATGGTCCATCAATTGGCCGGAAAATGCACGAGATGCATTCGATACGGCGCCTGAAACAGCTCAGGAATTGCTGATGATTACGCATGAGGCCGTTGCCAATGCGCTGCGGCACGCCCAGTGTCACGCTATTCGTATCGAGTGCCAACCGGGAACCCGCTGGCACTGGGTTATCAGCGACGACGGTCAGGGATTTGATATTGGCAGCGCGTCATTTGGCATGGGGTTGTCGAACATGCGCTGGCGTGCGAACACATTGCCGGGCGGGATCATAACGATCACGTCCCAACCGTCAGGCACATCCGTTGACGTGTCTTTCAAACCACCCGCGGCGATATAAGCATGAGCACAACCATAGTCATAGCCGATGATCACGCCGTGGTCCGCGAGGGCATTCGCGGCCTGCTGCGCATTGATCCGGGCTTTACGGTTCTGGCAGAGGCAGAGAATGGCGAGACCGCCATATTGATGGTACGGGAGCACCGGCCTGACGTTCTGTTGCTCGATCTTATGATGCCGGGAATGGGTGACTTCGCCGAAGCCGTGATTGGCATTATTCGCAAGGCCAGCCCCGATACCCACATCATGATATTGACATCAAGCGATGATGACCGGCTCGCCTTCAAGGCCATTGAAGCCGGTGCCCATTCCTTTCTGCTCAAGTCCATGCGCGGCGAACATTTGCTCAATGCGATTCACGCGGCTGGCAAGGGCACGCCGACACTCCATCCCTTGGTGGCCCAGCGTCTTCTGCATTCCATTCGCAATCCTCAGACAAGCGAGTTTGAAGACCTGACCGTGCGCGAGCTCGAGGTCTTGCGATGCCTTGCAGAAGGCGGCAGCAATGCGAGAATTTCGGCACAGCTCAATATTACCGAAAAGACCGTAAAAGCTCACCTCGGAAGCATCATGTCAAAGCTGGATTTGACCGACCGCACCCAAGCGGTCGCCCTTGCCTGGCGCGCAGGCCTGATGAAGCAATAGCCTTGCTCGCTGGCCTTCAAACTGTTCCAACTTGATCGATCAATCTGTCCCCGTTTTATCCGGATTACGGCGCAAGGTGTTCATCTCAGCTCTTTCACGCGCCATATTGCTGACGGCTGTGCGTAATGCCGGATGCCGCGACATGAACATGTTGAAGTCGCGGCGATCAAGCACCAGAAATTCGCAGAAATCGATGGCGACAACATCTGCCGTGCGCCGCCCGCCGCTGAGGAGTGCCATCTCGCCGAAAAATGCTCCGGGCTCCAAGCGCACGGGGTCGCTGTCAAGCTGGACCTCCACCGCTCCGGACGCGATAAAATACATCCCGTCACCCCTGTCGCCGATGCGAATGATACGCTCACCCGGCGATGCCGATTTGGGTTTGAACAGCAGCAGCAATTCTTCCTGTGAATGTTCATCCACCTGCGCGAACAATGGAAAAGTATCGATCAGCTGCTGCATCTTGAGTTGATGCTGCCTGTTTCTTTCATCGCTCAATGCCCTGATATCACCGAGTTCGCGAGCAAGAACGTCATGCCTTTTCTTGCCATAACTGGCAAAGAATGACGGCCATTTGTAGTGGAAACCTTTCTCCAAAACCTCGGCGCCCCAAAACACAAGTGGATTGATCGTGATCGAGAGGATTGCTCCGGCCAGAATAATATCCTGACCTTCTCGCGGCAGAAGCCCCAGCGTGACACCGAGACCAGCCAGAATGAACGAGAATTCTCCGATCTGCGCGAGGCTGGCTGCCACGGTCAGTCCCATCCCGACCGGAAAGCGCAGCAAAAGCACGATGCAAAACGCGATCAGCGATTTACCGAAGATGATGAGCGCGAGCGCAGCTATCACAGCCATAGGCTCCCGCAGGAGAATGGACGGATCAAACAGCATTCCGACTGAAATAAAGAACAGGACCGAGAATGCATTCTGCAGAGGTAGCGAATCTGCGGCGGCCCTGTGACTGAGGTTCGACTCACTCATGACGACACCGGCAAAAAAAGCACCCAGCGCGAATGATACACCAAAAATCTCTGTCGCCCCGAACGCAATACCAAGCGCGATAGCAAGAACGGAAAGGGTGAACAGCTCTTGCGAGCCAGTCCGTGCGACCAGAGTAAGCAACCAGGGAACCACTTTCGGCCCAAGGAAGATCGCCATGACGGCGAAAGCTCCGACCTTCAGCAAGGTTATCGCGATTGTCAGCACGAGTGGCATTCCACCGGCAGCACTTGCAGCAGCGCCAAATCCCTGAGCTCCAAGAATCTGTGCCAATGCAGGCAGGAGCACCAAAGCAAGTACCATCGCCAAGTCTTCAACGATGAGCCAACCAACCGCTACACGGCCGTTTGCTGAGTTCACCAGATTGCGCTCTTCCAGCGCTTTCAGCAAAACAACGGTGCTGGCAACGGAGAGACTGAGGCCAAAAACCAAACCGGCACCAATCCCCCACCCCCATAGTTCACTCAAGCCAACACCGAGCAGTGTAGCGAGCACAATCTGGGCAATGGCACCGGGAACCGCGATGCCTCGAACCGCCAGCAGCTCCTTGGCGGAGAAATGCAATCCGACCCCGAACATCAGAAGAATGACGCCCATTTCCGCGAGCTGTGATGCTAAAGCGCCATCCGCAATGAAACCCGGCGTAAACGGTCCCATCAGAATTCCGGCAACCAGATATCCAACCAGCGGAGGCAGGCGCAGACGATCCGCTAGATATCCAAACACGGCTGCAAAGACAAAACTGACCGCCACCGTGGCTATTAAAGAAACTTCGTGATGCACGTCCGCCCTTTTGTTCTTTTTGATGATTTTCCACTCAGACCAGACAAGGCTGGCCCGACTTCAACCCATACAAGTTAGATTGCATGGAACAAAGCCCAAAATCACATCGGGCGAGACGAAGATCATATCCGGGCCTAACAGCACCCGGCAGGCAAAAGCCGGAGCATTGCCCCGGCTTTCCATCCTTCTGTTGATGAACGTTACCGGCGCGCGATCTTCGTTTGCCATGTGTGGGCGAGCCATGCGGCAAAAGAACCAAGCCCGCTGACTGCAGCCAGTTCAGAGAAGGCAAGAACACCGGGTTCAAGGTGCGCGGCAAAGAACGTAATCAGCCCGAGGAAATAGCTCGGCACGTTGTTCAGATGTGGAACGGCGCGCAGCGACACGACGACGATGGCAACCACAAAGACCACGGGGCCAAATGCAAATGGTCCGATCAGCGGCATCAATTGGCCTACTGCCAGCGCAGCGCCCATGCCGAATGCCACACCGATGGCGAGACAGAGATAGCTGAACAGCGCTTCTTTCGCCGAGTGACCCCGGGTGAAGAATGCGACCCAGCCCATAAACATGGCCCAGACAGGCCAGCCGACGCTGGCGGCAGTGGTGGCGGCGACGGCGGCTGTAATGGCAGCAGCCAGAGTGAGAATATTGAACTGCATGGAGGTAGGCGCCAGTGTGGCTTTGGGTTGCGAAGTCATGATGTTCTCCTTTGAAGGTTACCGGCTGACAGCCAACCCTTTGAGGGCTGGCCGATAGCGGTGAATTGGATTTACGCGTTGGTGTTTGCTGGCTTCAGCAGGTCTTCAAGACCGATTCGACGGAACATTTCGGCCCGGACACGGTCAGCAACACCGTTGACGATCTCAGCTCCGTCCTGCGATGGATCGATATGGGTGCGGAATGGACGTGTGCCGAATGGCATGCCAATCACATCGACAATGGCAGTTGCGACAGCACCGGCGTCCGCGTCGGCAGGTTCCAAGGCAGCGAGCCCCTTCAAGGCCATATCAGGCACACCGGCATAGGGACCTTCATTATATTCGTCGGCGCGCTCCTTGTCGGCGGGCGAACCGGAATGGGCAAAATGGTTGGTGCCCTTCGTAAAAGCGCCCGGAACGATAATCGCCGTTTCAATGCCCCAGCGGGTGAGTTCCGCCGCATAGGATACGGCAAGGGAATCCATCGCTGCCTTGGCGGCAAAATAGGGCGACAGATATGGCGGTGTACCACCCCGGGTGCTCGACGAGGACACCCAGACAACAAGTCCCTTCCCCTGCTTGCGCAGATAGGGCAGCGCGGCACGATTGACGCGCTGTGTGGATAGCACATTGATGTCGTAAAGTTCAGCGAACTGTTCCGGCGTGAAAGCCTCTGCCGGGCCAAAGGACATATGGCCCGCATTGTGCATGATCACATCGAGACGACCCGCATCGGCAATGATCTTGGCTATGCCTGCTTCGACGGAAGCGTCGGAAGCAACATCCAACTCAACCGAGCGCAGATCGACGCTGTGTTCCGCAGCAAAGGCAGCTGCTTCTGCAACCTGCGGCGCATTGCGCCCCTCCGTGGCACGCATTCCGGCATAAACCGTGTGGCCTGCCTGCGCCAAAGCGCGGGCTGTAAGAGCACCAAAACCGCTGGAAGCGCCAGTAACAACAATAACTTGCTTGCTCATGATAATATTCCTTCTGAATTGCTTGATGTTGTTTGTTAGAAAAGCTCAGTCAGGCAACGCCGCCATTGGCGCGAACGATCTGGCCATTGATCCAGCCGGCATCGGGGCCGACGAGGAAGGCAACAGCACGGGCAATATCGTCAGGCTGGCCCAAGCGCTCGAGTGGCGGCATCTTGGCAAACTGGGCGACAAGCTCATCACTCTTGCCCGTGAAGAACAGCTCCGTAGCAACAGGACCGGGAGCCACCGCATTGACGGTGATATTGCGGCCGCGCAATTCCTTGGCGAAGACATGGGTGAAGGCTTCGACTGCAGCCTTGGTACCGTTATAAATCGCGTAACCCGGCATGTTCAGCGCAAGGGTCGTGCTGGAGAAATTGACGATCCGGCCACCATCCCTCAGGCGTTTCGCTGCTTCACGCAGCGTGTTGAACGTGCCTTTGACATTGATAGCAAAATGGCGGTCAAATTCGGCGTCACTGGTTTCGGCCAATGGGATCGCCTTCAGGATACCGGCATTGTTGACGAGAACATCCACCCCGCCGAAGGCAGCTTCTGCCGCATCAAACATACGGGCAACGGCATCCGCATCACTCACATCTGCCTTGGCAGTCAAAGCACTGCCGCCATTGTCTTCGATCTGACGCGCCAATGCCTCAGCTGGTGCAGCATCGCCCGAATAGTTGATGACGACTGTGAAACCATCGGAAGCGAGGCGCTGGGCAATTGCGGCACCGATACCGCGCGATGCACCAGTCACGATTGCGATCTTCTTTTGTGGTTGTGTCATGGTCTTTCTCCTTCATGTCTGCGCCGCAGCGCTGTTGATGAAGGCACCATGCACTATTTATATTTCCGGATAATCATGCAATAACTGGCATCACTATTCGGGATATACAAACAATGGATACATTGGACGCCATGCGGGTTTTCGCCCGCGTTGTAGAACGTCGCAGCTTCACGCTGGCGGCAGAAGATGTTGGCTTGCCTCGTTCAACGGTGACGAATGCGGTACAACAGTTGGAAGCGCGGCTGGGCATTGGCCTTTTGCAACGGACCACACGGCACGTCAGTCCGACGCTGGATGGCGAAGCCTATTACCAGCGCTGTCTGGTCATTCTGGCCGATATTGAGGATGCTGAGGGTGCATTTGCCGGTGCAAAACCAAAAGGGCCACTGCGGGTGGATGTGCATGGAACACTTGCCCGGCACTTCCTGCTACCCGGACTGCCCGCATTCCTGCAAAAATATCCCGAGATACAATTCTATATGAGCGAAGGGGATCGGCTGGTGGATCTCGTGCGCGAAGGTGTCGACTGCGTGCTGCGCGTCGGCGATCTGTCCGACAGTGATATGATAGCGAAACGCGTAGGGATGCTTGAAGAGATAACTCTGGCCTCATCAGGCTATATTGAGAAATTCGGCATGCCGGAGCATCCGGACAGACTCGACGGGCATCAGATGATTGGCTTCCGCTCGACCGCGACAGGGGGAATTCTACCGCTTGAATTCCTTGTGAATGGCCACGTCCGCAATGTCATTCTGCCTGCACCCGTCTGGGTGAATGCAGCGGAAAGCTTCGTCACCGTGGCTCGACTTGGGCTCGGATTAATCCAGATCCCCCGCTATCACGCGGAAGCTGACCTTGCTGCTGGCACGCTTGTTCACATTCTTCCGGGCTTTCCGCTTTCACCAACCCCGGTATCCCTGCTCTATCCGCGCAATCGCCAGCTTTCGCCGCGCGTGCGAGTGTTCATTGATTGGATATCGCAGGAATTTGCCAGCCGAAAGGCCGCAGCGGCAGAAGTGGACGGTCAGGCAATTGTCGAGGTTCCGCAGCACTAACCCACTTCGTAAATCTCGATGGGAAGACCATCAGGATCAGCAAAGAATGTGAAGGCGCGTTTGGTATAGGGGTCAATCCGTACAGCCTCAGTCTCGACACCCCTCTCCTGCAACAAAGCCAGAGTATCGGCGACGGACTCAACGGCAAATGCGAGATGCCGAAGACCACACGCTTCAGGCCGCGACGGACGTGCCGGAGAGTGCGGGAAATGAAACAACTCAATCTGGGTATCGCCAGACCTTAAATCACACTTCCAAGACTGACTATCTGATCGCCAGTTTTCACCAATAATCTCGTAACCGAGCTTCTCAATATAGAACGCCTTCGACCGATCATAATCGCTGCAAATGACTGCGACGTGATGAAAGCGTGAAAACATGGCTATTCCTATGTGTGCTGGCCAATGCCATGCATATGACTTGGCTTGTCATTCCTCTGGCACGCTCAAGCAATATTTATTGACTGCCTACCACGTATTGAAGCGAACACCCGCGCGAATTTGATGCGTTTTGATCCCGTCATCGCTGACAGTCACGTCTCCGTTTTTATACAGGTCGGCACCGTTGATGTTTGCGTAGCGATAGCCGAGATCCAATTTTAGCCTTGGCGTCACATCAATGGCAACACCCGCCATGAGCGCCCATTCAAAACGATTGGTGTCACCGGATTTGAGACCCGGATAGACAGGGCCCTGAAAGTCGTAGTTGACATTGGCAAAGCCGACGCCACCACCGACATAGGGCGTAATGCCATAATATTTGCCGAGATCCACATAGGCGTTCGCCATGGCTTCCCAGAGGTCGGCAGTGGTTTCAAAATAAGTTGTATCGCGCTGGCTGTAACCGACGGTGACATCGCCACGCAGATAATCATTGAACTGATAGCCAATGCCGATAAACGGCGAAAATCCGCGTTTCATTTCATAATCACTCGGAGAACTGCCGCCAACAAAGTCAACTTTGGCTTTTACGTCGGACTTAAAATTGTAAGCCACGTCGCCGCGCAGATACCAGCCTGACGCTTGTTCAAGCGGCGCATATACGGGGGCCTCCGGTGGATAGGCTTGTCCAAGATCGGCAGCAAGAACAGGTCCTCCAAAGAATGAGAATAAGGAGGCAGCAGAAAGGACTGTTATGTTCAAACGCATCGTGAAATCCCGAGATGATCGTCAGAGAGGTAAACTTCCGTTGTCTATACTTTAGGTTGAGCCCGTTAAGTTCTGGTTAAGCATAATTTGAAAAGCAAATGCCTGGCACACCAACTGGATTTGGAGGTGTAATTGGTATATCAATCACTGGTTGGATTTGTGTCTGCAGGTGATGCCTCATGCACGACGACGAGCAGGACAATATGAGTGAATATGCGCCATACCTTACCAGTTTGGTGCCATATCTCGTCGGCTTTTTTGTAATGGTGCCGTTGGTCATGTGGCTCGGCCGTTCTTGCAGCCATATTCTTCCATAATTATGGAATCTTCGATTGACGGAACGTCAAAAACCACAATAAATTGGGAGTGTCATTTCCGACAGGCCATCCAGCAATTGGTGAGCATGACGCCGCGCGATCCCTTCCGCACCTTTCTCTGGCTTGCCCCCATAGCTTTGTTTGTTTTTGCCTGCACCTGGTTGTTTGGATACAGTTCCTTCCACTCCCGATCGCACTACAAAGCGATGTTTTGCGCCGTGCAACACGATCCGGAATTATCCGAAATGAAGCGTAAAAATGCGGGCTGGGCCCACAGCATTTGCCATCAGGACTGGTGACGCTGAGGGTGCACTGAACCTTCCAGATTGCATTGCGCGCAACAGCGAATAAGCTTTGAACACGACTCACCGCAACCTGATCAAGAAGCGGAATTTATGAAACTGTTCTTTGCCAGCCAGCAAATGGCGCACCAGCCCAAACAATATATGATCAATGGCCGGATTACCGATCCACTTGAAAATCCGGCACGCGCCCACACGCTGATCGATGCCCTGACGAAACTGGGGTTTTCGCAGGAAGAGCCCGGCGATGCCGGGCTTGATCCCATCCACGCCGTGCACGCTGATCACTACGTCGCTTTCCTGCGAACCGCCTATGACAGGTTCATGCAGTTGCCAAACCATGGGCCTGAAGTGCTGCCGAATGTCAGTGCATATCAGGGCGCTGGCCAAGATTTGGCCGCACGTTCACGCCCGCGTCCAACAGGCGTTTTGGGTCAGGCTGGCTGGTACATCAATGGGCTCTCCTGCGCGATGATGGAACACACCTATGCGGCGGCCTATGCATCTGCACAGACAGCAATTGCCGCAGCCGATGCCGTCTTGAATGGTGCGCGGGCGTCATTTGCGCTTTGCCGCCCACCCGGCCATCACGCCTATGCGGATCGCGCAGCGGGCTTTTGCTATTTCAACAACGCGGCAATTATCGCCCAACGCCTGCGCCAGCAACATGACCGCGTGGCGATCATCGATTTTGATACGCATCATGGTGATGGCACACAGGCCATTTTCTATACCCGCGACGATGTGTTTTTTGGTTCCACTCACACCGATCCATCAAACTACTATCCGCATTACAGCGGCTATGCGGACGAGACAGGTGCCGGTGCGGGCCAAGGCGCCAATCTTAATCTGCCTTTGTCCGAAGGCAGCGGCGATGATGCATTTATCGAAGCCAACAGAAAGCTGGCCGATGCGGTTGCCAAACATGGATCGACCGCATTGGTGATATCGGCAGGCTGGGACGCACACCACAACGACCCTCTGTCAAAACTCAAGGTTACCACGGAGGCCTATGCGGAAATCGGGAATATATGGGGCGCGGTCGATCTGCCAACCGTGATTGTTCAGGAAGGCGGCTATTCACTGAGCGCCGTTGCCGAAGCAGCGCCCCGTTTCATGGCTGCCTATCAGGAATTGCGGGACAGGTCGTAGACGAAACCATTTGGAAGAGCGGGGGACGAGGGAATGACACAAGCAACCATTGAGAGGCAACCGATCCGGGCTGCCTTGGGAGCCTTCGTCGGCACCATGATCGAATGGTACGATTTCTATATCTACGGAACAGCGGCGGCGCTGGTTTTCGGCGATGTGTTCTTTGCATCCACCGACCCGATCATGGGTATCCTCGCATCTCTCGGCACGTTTGCGATTGGCTTCGTTGCCCGGCCTTTCGGCGCTTTGCTCTTCGGTCATTTCGGTGACAAGGTTGGCCGCAAGAAATCCCTGATTATCACTCTGCTGTTGATGGGCGTTGCAACAGTTCTGATTGGTCTCTTGCCAAGCTTTCATTCTATTGGATTGACCGCCGCAGTTCTTCTGGTGGTGCTGCGTCTGGTGCAAGGCGTTGCGGTGGGCGGGGAATGGGGCGGCGCGGTTCTCATTGCCGCAGAACATGCCCCGCCGCGCTGGCGGACCTTTCTGGCATCTGCCCCGCAATATGGCAGTCCCGTCGGCCTTATTCTGGCCACCCTCGCCTTCCGTACAGTTTCCGACCTGCCTCAGGAGGACTTTCTAAGCTGGGGTTGGCGCGTGCCGTTCCTCCTGAGCGGCGTTCTGATCATCTTCGCTTTCATCATTCGGGCAGGTATCAATGAAAGTCCGGAACTTCTGGAGCGGCTAAAGGAGAAATCGGTTCAAAGCGTTATCCCGGCCAAGGAAATATTCCGTACAAAGAAAATGTCCTTGCTGCTTGGCATGGGGTTGTGCCTGCTGGGTGTCGCTGGCTTCTATTTCATCACCACCTTGATGATGACATTCACAACCACATCACTCGGCATCAATCGTTCTGATATGCTGGTGTTGATTTCCTGGGTTGGTGTGGTCGAACTGTTCGCCTTTCCCGCCGGTTCCTACATCGCCACGCGATATGGTGAACGCTTCCTGCTGGTTGCCATGGCCGGTGCGGCCCTGCTCTTTGCCATTCCCATGATGATGCTGATCGTCTCCGGTAATCTGACCAATATCTATATCGCTATCCTTGGAGCGACTGTCTTCCTCGCAGCCCATTACGCTGTCATGGCACCGTTCCTGACGCGCGCCTTTCCCGTACATCTGCGTTACACGGGTATTTCGCTGTGCTCATCGCTGAGCGGTGCCATTTTCAGCGGATTGACACCCGTCATCGGTGTCTGGCTCGTGCACAAATACGGGGTTCAATGGGCTCCGCTGGCATTCCTGTTCATATTCATTGCGGGAGCGAGTTTCGTGTCCAGTCTCCTCTTACCTGTGGATGACAGCGCAGCAGAAGCGCGTGCAACTCCGGCAACAGACCCTGTTCAAAGCAGCGCCTGATCCGAAGGTTCGACATCCATGACCAAATTTGCCCCCATACAATTGGGAGCAAGCATATAGCGTTCAGCTACCCTGTGTTGTAAACTGGGTAGCTGAAAGGTTCGGGGGATTCCTGCCAGTCCCATAAAATTTACCAGCTGCCATCCATTTTTGCCCTCCAATTCATTGCACCTAATGGTTTCAAAAGGAGGATCTCACCGAAACACAACCTATTAGAATTGTTCAGAATTCAGCTTATTTGACAGCTTACGGTTACCCATGGAAAAAAGTCTAACACGCTACATCTGGTCGAACACACGGTTCCAGCAAATATGGATATTGACGGTCGTTGCGGCCTCTATGGTCCCGTATTTCCTGTCGTTCGATTTACCGAAACAGATTGTCAACGGCCCCATACAGGGCACCGGATTTGAAGCTGAGGGTGCGACCCAGACCTTCATGCGCATCCAGTACACCCTGCCCTATTTCGGCAAAGTGATGTTTTTCGAAGGGCTGCAACTAACGCGCTTTCAGATGCTGATGGCCCTGAGCCTCGTATTTCTGTTGCTCGTTGTCATCAACGGTCTCTTCAAGCTCTATATCAACACATATAAGGGCCGGCTTGGCGAACGCATGTTGCGCCGCATTCGCTTTGAATTGATTGATCGCGTTTTGCGGTTTCCGCCCAGCCAGTTCAAACGGGTGAAATCAGCCGAAATTGCCACGATGATCAAGGACGAGGTGGAGCCGATGGGTGGCTTCACGGGCGATGCTTTTGTCCAGCCGGCCCTTCTCGGGGGACAAGCCATTACGGCGCTTGTTTTCATTATCCTGCAGAATTTCTGGCTTGGTATGATCGCCGCAGGCATTGTCGCCGTACAGGGCGTCGTCATTCCTCGCATGCGCAAAAGATTACTCGAACTTGGGCGCCAGCGCCAGTTAACAGCGCGCGAACTTTCCGGTCGTGTCGGCGAAATTGTCGACGGTATCGGCACCATTCACGGTAACGACACCTCCAATTACGAACGCGCTGATATTGCAGCACGTCTCGGGCTCATCTTCTCCATCCGCTATGATCTTTATCAGTGGAAGTTCCTGGTCAAATTCATCAACAACTTCCTCGCGCAGGTTACGCCCTTCCTGTTCTATTCCATCGGCGGCGTTCTTGCGTTGCAGGGCAGGCTTGATATCGGCCAGCTTGTGGCTGTCATCAATGCTTATAAAGATCTGCCCGGCCCACTGAAGGAACTGATCGACTGGGATCAGTCACGTCAGGATGTTCAGGTGAAATATGCGCAGGTAGTCGAACAATTCAATGTCGATATGCTGGTTGACCCGCATATTCAGGCCGTTGTTCACGAACCTGTCGGCAAGCTGGAACACTCCCTCAATGCCGTGAATCTCACACTTTCTGACGATAGCGGCGCACGCATCGTCGAGCATGTTTCACTTGAAATCAAACTTGGCGAGACAGTCGCCATCGTTGGCACAAGCGGCAGCGGTGGTGAGGCAATTGCCGAGGCGTTTGCCCGCCTCCTGTGGCCCGATTCCGGCCGCATCACCATTGATGGTAAGGATATTCTCGAACTGCCGGAATCCATCACCGGCCGCCGTATCGCCTATGCTGCCTCGGACGCTTATTTCTTCCATGGAACACTGCGCGACAATCTTCTTTATGGTCTCAAACACGCTCCGTTGACGAAGGTTGAGTATGAGGGCGCGAAGGCAACCAAGTACAAGTGGAACATCAATGAGGCTCGCCTTGCGGGCAATCCCGATCTTGATCTCAACAGTGATTGGGTGGATTACCAGTCCGCAGGTGTCACAGGTCCACATGATCTCTTCACCGTGGTAAGACCCGTGCTGGAAGCGGTGATGATCTCGCAGGATATTGTTGATCTGGCACTTCGCTCGCAGGTGGATACTGCAACGCATGCCGATCTTACAAGCCGCATTGTGGAATTGCGCCAGGCCTTGCGCAAAAGCCTCAAGGATGAGGACCTCGACGGGCTCGTGGTGCCGTTTGAACCGAAGGCCTACAACCCACAGGCAACCATTGGTGAGAACCTGCTTTTCGGCACGGTGAAACGCCCGATGATGACCAACCTGAAGCTTGCTGCCCATCCGTACTTCCGTTCCGTGTTGCGGGACAGCGGTTTGAACATCGATCTGTACAATATGGGTCTCGAAATCGCAGCCAACGCGATTGAACTGTTCGAGGATTTGCCACCAGATCATCCGTTCTTTCAGCAATTGACGTTCATGACTGCGGATGACATTCCGACCTATCAATTGCTGTTGCAAAAGCTGCAGGGACGCGATTTCGATGCGGCTTCGCCGGATGAACGGTCAAGCATCATCCGCCTGAGTTTTGCCTATATTGAGCCAAGACACCGTTTTGGTCTTTTGACCGATGAGCTCATGGCTAAGATTGTCGATGCGCGGCTTCGTTTCCACAAAAACCTGCCGGATGATCTTAAAGCTGTGGTCGAACGCTATGATGCCAAGAAGTTCATCACATCGGCCAACCTAATGGACAATGTTCTCTTTGGCAGAATTGGATTTACCCAGGCAGACGGGCCGGAACGCATACGCGTTATCCTGCGTGATCTCTTCGATAAGCTCGGTCTTTATGACAGCGTGCTATCGATCGGTCTGGATTTCGATGTCGGCTCGGGCGGCAAACGGATCACCAATGTGCAACGACAGAAGCTGAACGTCGCCAGAGCCCTGCTCAAGCGCGCCGATTATGTGATCTTCAACCGTCCATTGCCTGCCCTTGATCAGCGTGTGCAGGATCAAATCATGCGTAATATCCTGCAAGACCTGCATGTCGAGGGCCATGCACCTGCAATCATCTGGGTGCTGGCTAATTCTTCTCTGGCAAACTTGTTTGATCGCGTCCTCGTGTTTGACCGTGGTACTTTGGTTGAAGACGGAACACACGCGACTCTTTTGGAGAAAAACGGTATATTCAAAGAACTAGTATCGTAATACTCTGCGTTCTGGCTAGAGTAGCACTTTGGGGGTAATGGACGTTCATGCTTCTGAAAGACGAAGTCGAAATGTTGCGGCGGATTCCGCTGTTTTCGGGTGTGGCGCCAGCAAAGCTCAAGCTTCTGGCGTTTACGTCCGATCGTGTCAGCTACCGCGCTGAACAGGCTCTGTTCCGTCAAGGCGATATGGCCGATGCGGCCTATGTCATACTTTCAGGCACGGCTGATGTCAGCGTTGATACGCCCAACGGGCTGATCAAGGTGGCTGAAGTTGAACATGATTCCATCGTAGGTGAGATCGCAATTCTCTGCGACGTGCAGCGCACAGCGACTGTTACCGCATCAACACCTCTCGAGGCCTTGCGTATCAGCAAGGAACATTTCCTCAAGCTGCTGAGCGACTATCCGGAGATGACCATCGAAATCATGCGCGTTTTGGCGAGCAGGCTAAGCCACACGACCGCAGAACTTTCGGAAGAACGCAGCAAGCACTGATCGAACTTGCTAATCCATTAAACTTTTTCAATCCTGCCGGTTGCAGGATCGATAATAAAATTGCGTGATGGCAGCCCTGAGAGGTAGCGTTCCATCATTCGCAACATCAGAGCAAACTGCGCCTGCGCGCCACCAGTTGTCATTGCATTTGAACCAGCGAAAATATCGATCAACACCCGATAGATTTTCAACCGTGCCGCCGATATGCGATCCAGCGCCATTTCACTTCCCATTCGCAGGCGATACCAATCGCCCAGAAGCTCCTGCGCCGTCATCTTGTCGAACTGCTCAAGTCCGGTATCAGTATCTGCAAGGAGTGCCTGTATTTTGACGATGGTTTCCGGCCGCCCGCGTTCGGCGTGGACAAGAATGATTGTCGCGTCGATATCAACAGGCTGTTCGATGAGGCTGAGCGTAAGCAGATCGCCGAGGGTAAGCATTGGCAGGATGCGGGCAATGTCCTTCGGCCATTCGCGCCGCAAATAGCGATGCACGACCAACTGATCGACATGTTCTGAGATGAATGCTCCGTAATCCGCCGCATCCAGCATGGTCCCCACCATCTTGCCAGTCAGGTTGATTTCAGTGCGGTACTGGTCATTCAAGGTTTGATCAATAATCTGCTCATCAATACCGATCGTTTCAACTTGCAGACCTCGCTCTTCAAAACTCACAACCTTGAAGGCTGGCGGGAAAGCCACGAGCGAAGGCACCGCGATATTGATCAACCAGGATGAGCCCTTCTCTACCCTTGCCGTGTCATTGACATGAAGATGACCGCTAAAGTGTATCCGTATACCAGCATCCATCATGGTCGCGGCGACTTCGGACGAGGGCGTCCGTTTGACGGCGCTGGTATTGCCAATCAAATGCCCTTCATCACCATGCGTACCATCCAGAGCATCGAGCATGGGATAATGCGAGAAGGTAAGCAGCATCTTACCTTTATTTTTTGCCCGCGTCGCAACATCCTGCATCCAGTCGATGACAAAACGCTTGTGGTCCAGCATGCCATTCCAGCCAGCATTGGTGCTGTCAACGAATGCACCAGAATCGCCGCGCTCGAAATCACCATCCCGGGGCACGAAGACATTGGCATCGATCATCAGCAGCCAGAGACCAGGGACCGGTTCAACCAGATATGACGCGTCCATAAGCTGATAATCATTTGTACCATCGGCGGATCGAACGGGATAAACTCGCTTGCCGGGAGCATCATCTTGACCGAAGGGTGTCTCCCAATGGATGTCGCTGGATCGCCGGAAAAAACCAAGATCAGGCAGCATCTGCAATCCTTGCGGATATCCCTCACAATACATCTTGTCTGTCACGACCATGCCATCGGCATCCTCGTCGATGAATGCACTGTCGCTCGCCACGATTGTGTAAGTGCCGTCGGGGTTCAGCAGCCGCTTGGCATGATGCCTGCCCTTTGGGCCAAAAATGTCGTGGTTTCCCGGCACCGCCGTAAAAATAAGCCCATGTTTTTCGGAGTATCCATCAAGCAACCGCCCAAGCGCACCAAGCGTGGAGACTTGTCCGTCATCGGAATAATCACCAAGTAAGATGACTTGGTGGATGCCACGCTGCACTACCTTGTCCAACGCGGTCCGCAGGGCAAAATAGCTTTCGTTAAAAACACGGGTCGAGCGCACTGTATCCGTCAGGCGCCGGGCAGTCATGCGCAGGCCACTAACCTCCACGCCGGCAAAGTCATAATCGCCGTAAAGATCATGAAAATGGGCGTCTGCGATAACTGCTATGGACGGAAATTGGGCCGAGGACATGAATCAGATGTTCCGATGATTTTATACATTTGTATCAGCGATTGTCATAAAGCTTAAAAAACAAATCGCTATCGCCTACATATACGGAATGGCAGACTTTTATTGCGCACTTAGCCAATAAAACAAAATCCAAGCCTCGCATAACGTCTGCAGTTTGGTTACGATGACCAAAAAAACGGGGACTTGGGTGTGAGAAACGTATGAGCGAAGATGTATTTCGGGTGAAATTCTGGGGAACGCGTGGCAGCGTACCAGTATCCGGCCCCGAATTTGAACGTTATGGCGGAAACACGTCATGTATAGAAGTAAGCTGCGGCGAACACAGATTGATCTTTGACGGAGGCTCCGGCCTGCGTCAGGCAGGTGATGCGCTGTCCGGTGAAGGTATCGACAAGATCGATATTATCTTCACCCATTGCCATTATGACCACATTATCGGCCTGCCCTATTTCGCCCCACTCTACAATCCGATGATGAATGTGCGCCTCTGGTCCGGCCATCTTGCTGGTATCATGACCACGCGCGAAATGGTCAAGCAGTTCATGCGACCACCATGGTTTCCCGTTGAGCCTGATATCTGCAAGGCAAGTCTTGGCTTCCGCGATTTTAAATCAGGCGATGTCCTGACACCGCGCGAAGGCATGACGATCCGCACAGATAGTCTGAACCACCCCGGCGGTTGTATTGGATATCGCATTGAATGGGCAGGCAAAGTGCTTGCGCTCATTTACGATACGGAACACGAAGCCGGTGTTCTTGATCCTGTGGTGCTTCGACTGATCGAGGGCGCTGATCTCGTTGTTTATGACTGCACCTATACGGAAGATGAAATGCCACGGCGCTTCGGCTACGGGCATTCCACCTGGCAGCAGGGTGTGAAGCTGGCGGCAGCGGGTAAAATTGGCAAGCTCGCACTGTTCCACCATGCGCCATCGCGTACGGATGACGAGATTGACCGCTTTGAAGCACTGGCAAAAAAACACTTCGCCGGGACTTTTGCGGCTCGCGACAGTCAGGTCATCGATCTCTAGACTTCTGGCTCTTCATCAGTTCACTTATGGAGAGCCAGCGTCCGCCCGGCGTCTTCGCCACAACCTGAAAAAGCTTCTTAAGGAAAATCCATGCCGACTCATCATGAACAAGGTGGTGCGCCAAAATTCCGATTGGCTCTGCACTTCCGTCAAATCGTTGCCGTAACTCCGTCACGATCGCGGCCACGAGTTCCGCATGGTCTCGACACCCCTTTGTTCCGTGCCAGTCCATCAGATCAACATGGGTATTGATTGAAGGCAGCGAATTTGCCGCCGGTTTTGCTGTGCCAAACACCGAAAGCGCCTCGAATCCGCAATCACCGAGATAAGGCAGGAGCGCCGGGTCAATCCGGTTCCATGGCGGCACAAGCACTGGCACAAATCGTGCTGAATGCAGCTTCGCAAGACGCGTGCAACCATCGCGCAATTGTTCAAGAATCAACGCGCGCGGTCGATCAGGACCCAGTTCCTGTTTCTTCTTGTCCTTTGCCGCGTGATTTTCATGCGACCAGCCGTGCGCTACCACAGATATCCAGCGTTCGGTTTCAAGGCGTTTGACCAATGGTTCCCCGGTATGAACAGGAATCACGGCAAGGGCCGTGGGCACTTTGAAATCATTAGCGAGTTGGAGAAGCCGATCCAGCGCCGCCGTTGGCTCAACGGTGTCATCATCACGCAACCAGAACCTGGCGCTGCGGTTGGCATGAATCCAGCGTGCAAGCTCGGCTTGCAGGGGTTGCCAGATTGGATCTTCCGTCATCGGCTTCCTCCCATTGAATTTTTCAGCAGCGCATCCAGCTGTCTTGCAGCGATCTCAAGCGATCTTTCTTCCAATACAAAACACCGGGCTGCAGCGCCCATTGAAACCAGCAAGTCATTATCATCAAGCAGGCTGGCGATAGCATCGGCGTAGGCCTGTACATCTCCATCCGGTGTTAGAAAACCGGTGACACCGTTCTGTACTACTTCGGGAACACCTGCTGTCGCCTGCGCAATAACGGGCAAACCCGCCGCCTGCGCCTCCAGATAAGCGATACCATAAGCCTCTCCACAACCGGGCCAGACATAGATACCTCCCTCACTCAATAACGCGGAAATCTCATCCGCGTTCCGCTGGCCAAGCCAGCTTATCCGGTTGCCAAATGCCGAAAACAGCGCCCGTACTTCATTCTCCACCGGGCCATCACCGACAATCGTCAAGGTCCACGGCCTTTTATCGAGCAGCGCAAGGGCCGCCGCGAGCATCTCATAACTATGAAGCTTGTCGCCCGGCCGCATCATCGCCACGGTGACAAGGCGATGGGGATTGTGCGCAATGGGGTCTGGATGAAACGATGCGGTATCGATGAATGGCTTCAACTGCTCCAGTCGGGCGCTCGGGATGTTCGTTGCAAGTCCAGTCATATCGCGCTGCGTAAAACATATATTGACCGCTGCATTGCGAACTGCCTCAGCCACCAATATCTGCGTTTCCGCCCATCCGGTAGCATTGCGGCGCGGTGAATAGGATGCCTCCGCCGTCACATAGGGAATATCCAACGCGGCGGTTAAAATTGGGCCAATCAAATCCGGTGCTTTGTAATAAGGATGATAACAGAACCAGAGATCAGGTCTCCTGCCTGCCTGCCAAAGACTGGAAAGACGCTCAACCTCCTGCCGTGCGGACGCCGCGACACGCTCCCGGTCTTCAAAATTCGGCAGTTTCGTAAAGCTGCGCAGTTCCGACACCACATTGACGGTATGACCTGCCATGCGCAGAGCCGCAATCAGCAGGCGAGCCATCTGCCGATCACCCGATGGAACGGGATGATCGGGTGATTTCAAGGGGGCGTAAAAGGCAACCTGCATGCGCAAGCAATCCAGTATTTCACAATGGTTTCAATCATTTCGGCAAAAACTCGCCGAGTCCTGCAAATCTATAGCCGGTTCTTGYCTCCCGACACTAACAATCTTTTGATCGGCTATCACAGAACCGTTTGTCAAAAAGCCATCATTGCGCTTGATCCCGCACCTATGGCTCGCCAAATCAGCTGGGCTCGAATAAGATTCAGATGAAGATGGGAATGGCATGGGAAGTCCCATGTTTTAAAGGGCGGGGATTGATCCAGCATTCATGACAATAGCAGCGACTGCACCCATGCTTTCCGAGCGGTTCTTGCGCCGGGCACGTCTGGCATCAGGCCTGATCATGCTCACATTCTTAACTTTGCATCTCGCCAATCATTCACTTAATCTCATTTCACTTTCCGCTGCTGAAGAAGGTCGTCGCTGGTTTCTTTTCATCTGGCGCAATCCCGTTGGAACCGTGATTTTCTACGGCGCAGCGATCACACACGTCATTCTCGTGATGCGATCACTTTATATGCGTCGCACATTGCATATGCCGCTCGGCGAGGCACTGCAGATCATACTCGGATTGCTGATCCCCGTTCTGATCATCGAACATGTGGTAGGCACCCGCATCCGCTATGAAATATCCAATTACTATGACAGCTATGAAACCGTCATTCGCGGCTTCTGGATTACCTCCCCTTTCAATGGCATCAAACAGACCGTCGCCCTGATCGTCATCTGGTGTCATGGTTGTATCGGCATTCATTTCTGGTTGCGCTATCGGCAATGGTATCAACGTGCGGCGCCCGTGTTGCTGACGGTTGCCATACTCCTGCCGGTGCTTGCACTGCTTGGTTTTGCCAATACCGGCCGGACAATTGCCAATATGTCCCCAGCTTCCGGTTACGGTGAATACCCGTCGTCGGGTTATCAGGGGCATAAGAACTACAATTCCACGCGCTATTCTTCGCCAGCCGAGCGCACCGAAGTCAAAGAGGATGAATTCCTCGTCAAACTTGGCCTGTACGGTGCCTTTGCAGGTGGGCTCGCACTGGTTCTTGTTCTGCGTGTATACAGGCGCTGGCGCGAGCGGGCCAGCCAGATCGAGATCCGTTACGCTGATGGCCAAAGTGTCCGCGTACCGCTTGGCTTCAGTGTGCTGGAAGCAAGCCGCCTCGGCGGCGTACCGCATTACGCGGTATGCGGCGGCAAAGGGCGATGCTCGACGTGCCGCATTCAGGTTCTGGAAGGTGCTGAAACGCTGCCTCCAGCAGAACCGATCGAGCAGGCCACGCTAACCCGTATTGGCGCCGACCATGGCGTGCGGCTGGCGTGCCAGCTACATCCCACCAGCAGCATCAGCGTTGTTCCACTGCTTGTGCCTAGCCTTGAAAGCATCGTTCCGGCAGGAAGCCAGCAGACAAGTCCCGGACGAGAACGTGAAATCGCGATCTTGTTTTGCGATATACGCAGCTTCACCATGCTAACCGAAGCACGGCTGCCTTATGATATCGTTTTTCTGCTCAACCGGTATTTTGCTGTTGTCGGCCAGGCCGTCGAGCGCTCCGGCGGGCGGCTTGACAAGTTCATTGGTGACGGTGCCATGGCTCTGTTCGGTTTGAACGGTTCAGCAGCGGACGCCTGTAGCAATGCGCTGAAGGCCGCGACAATCATCGTCAAGGAAATCGAGCGGCTCAATGACGAGCTGGCGGGTGAACTCAGCATTCCGTTGCGCGTTGCCATCGGTATCCATACCGGTCCTGCTATTGTCGGGGCGATGGGTTATGGCGCAGTCAAAAGCCTGACGGCCATAGGCGATACGGTCAACGTTGCGAGCCGGCTGGAGACTGTTGCCAAGGAATTTAATGTAACACTGGTGGTCTCGGAACCTGCGATTATCCTTGCCGGTTCCGATACCACGGGCCTTGAAGTTCGGGAGGTAGCAATCCGCGGGCGCGCTGTGCCTCTGCGCGTTTATATCGTCCCACAGGAAAGCAGTGTTCGCTTCGTGTGACAGAGCCTGATATTCTCCCCACCGGAGAGTGGCTATATCACAAGAGTTTGGGGCGGACGGTGATAGATATCAAGGCATGGCGGCGGGGCTTCCAAAAAGCCAGAAACCGCGCGGCAGGACAATTTTTCGATACGCGCTACGGCCGCGAACTGATGATCAGTGCAATGGATGCGCGTGTACTCACCATGACCGTTGATTGTGGTGATCATCTTATGACGTTCTCGCCGAACGATTATATCGGGAGGAAAATCTTCCGGAAGGGCCATTTTGAGCGGCATCACGTCAGCCGTTTGCTATCAATCCTCAAGGAGAAGCAGCTTCTGCGCGAAGGCACAACACTGCTTGAACTGGGCGGCAATATCGGTACCCAAACAATCTATTTCAGCCTGAGCGGTTCTTTCTCACATATTATCAGCGTGGAACCCGACCCGCGTAATTTCCAGTTGTTGAAGTCGAACATTGCACAGAATTCGATTGAAGACCGGGTGACATCTGTCAATTGCGCGGCGGGTGATCACGACGGCGAAATCGAATTCTTTCAGCATTGCAGCAATCACGGGAAAAGCAGCACAAGCCGCCAGAGCAAGACGGACACCAAAATCGTTGTTCCGGTACGCCGTGTTGACAATATTCTCGCAGAGGCAGCCGTTACACCCGATCAGATCGGGCTGATATGGATGGATATTGAAGGCTATGAACCGGTGGCCTGCCGCTCGATGGAAGCATTGATGATGCGCAAGGCTCCACTCTACCTCGAGTTTTCACCAAACTTTTATGGGCAGGATGAGGCGGCAGCCTTCATCCGCTATCTGGCTGGGTTCTACGACGACTGTCTCGCCTTTCTGAATGACAAGCCCTTAGCAATGAAAGTCAGCGCCCTTCCAGTCGATCAGGGGCAATTTGACGTGCTGCTCTTCGCTTGATTACCTGCGGCGATACAGGAAGTAGCGCCCCGGCTTGACGCTGCGCGGCAGAGGCAGAAGTTCGAGTTCCTGATGATCAAGTGCCAGCCCACTGGCAACAATACCGTGACGCGCCAGCAAACCTGCCGCCAGTTGCGGCAACCATGTCAGTGTGATCGCATCAACATCCGGATAACCCGTGCCAATATCCGCATGAACCAGCGCCGCATCAATCCCGATAAAACTTTGAGCCGTTTCCTTGATTTCTCCAATCACCATATTTTCCGGATCAGGAGTGGAGCTTTTGTAAGCATGGGAGGCTCTGTCAAACGCGATGATTCGCCTGTCAGGAAAGCGCTCACGCAAATGGTCATATGTGCGACCATTACCCAATCCAAGTTCGAGCAAAGGCCCCGGCAATTCCCTGATACTGTCCGAAATATGATTGAGGATATCGCGCTGGGCCGTCATGCGGCGAATGAAGCTGTCTAGGCGGCTCATGATTATCATGTGTCCATATTGTCAGTTTTATGCCAGCCCGGCTTATCAGGCTGTCGCAATCGGGTCGACCATAGGCAACGACATATCCGGTAGATTCTTTTTGATCAGACGCACTGGAACCATTTCCTTTTGATCATTTTCAGTCGCTTTGCGTGTGCTGTTATAAATCGTGCTTTCTTTAACTTGACTCTTTTTCTCATGTTCTTGTATAGCTGTTCGCGCGATGGTTGCATGGCTGTTTATTTCAATATTTGAAATAAATCTGGCCGTGTTGTCGCTCGCTCAAAAGCAAATAAAATCCAATATCAAAAAGAATAAAGATCATGCCAAAAGAACAAGGTCTTCATGATGGAAATATTCTTATCGATGCATTGGTTAAATACAAAAATAAACTGATAGTTATTGCCGAAAGTGTATTGCACTCTCACGCGCAAGCCGAAGATATATTTCACGATGCCATTGTGAAAGCTTGCACGATGCAGACGAATTGCATCCACTGCCCTGTCGGATATGCCTGTCGTATGGTGTATAATCTTGCGCTTGATGAGGCGCGCAAACGGCAATACGAGAAGAACAATCTTATGCCGATGGATGGCGTGGATTCAGTGCCGGCCCCATGTGTCAACGCTCTCGACTGTATCGTTATGGCGGAAGCGTTGAACAAGGTGATGGCCTCGCTCAAGGACTTGCCGAAGCGTACCCATGACGCATTCATCCGTCATCGTATTGAGGGTGTTCCGCAGAAAGATATCGCGGAAGAACTGGGCGTCTCACGCACCCTCGTCAATTTCATGATCAAGGATGCGCACCGCTACTGCGAGCAATCACTTAAAGCTGCCTAGCAGCTTTTCGCGGTCGCAGAAGCAGTAGCGCAAACACCGGACCACCCAAAAGCGTGGCGATCAGCCCCGTTGGCAATTGCCACGGGAAATAGGCGGTGCGGCCGATAAAATCCGCAACGGYCATCAGCAGAGCGCCAACCAGAGCCGTACCAAGAAGATGCGGAAAGCCGCGTGTCAGTCCCATACGCTGTGCCAGATGTGGCGCCATAAGGCCGACAAAGCTCAAGGGCCCGACGACGAGCGTGGCGATGGCCGTCAGAAGAGCCGCAAAACCAAGAATGAGTATTCGGAATGTCCGAACGTTGACCCCGTGCGAATGCGCCGACGCTTCACCCAAGGCAAAATGCTGCAAGGGTCGGAGAAAGACTGAAACCATGGTCATGGCGACCAGGGCGCAGATGAGTGAGATGATCGCCATAGAACGACTGACACTGTAGGTGGAGCCTGTCATCCAACTGATCAGCGACATGGCTCTTGGATCACCGGATGCGAGAATGACCGAAACAAGTGCGGTGAGAAATGCGCTCAACGAGACGCCAATAATAAGGAACTGGTTGCCCGACTGCGCTTTGTGCCAACTCATGGCAAACAGCGCGACAAGGACTGCGGCTGCACCAAGAAAACCGCCAAGTAACCTGTGACCATAATCAGGCTGAGCAACGACAAACAGGACACAAAGCAGTCCAAAGGCAGTACCGGCACTGACGCCAAGCACTTCAGGGCTGGCCATGGAATTGCCTGTTAAGCGCTGCAGGAGACCGCCCGCAAGAGCGAGCATTATTCCCGCCGAAAGTGCAGCAACCAGTCTTGGTAACCGCCATGGCAACACGGATTCCAACACCTTGCCGGTGTGAACAGCCCACGAAGAATCGATGCCTCGCCCGATAAAGATTGCGGCGACACAGGCAAGGAGCAAAAGCGCGGCGAGCGTGGATAACAGCAATGCCGGGTGCTGGCTCTTGCGGATCGATGGCGATGCTGTGGTGGGTTGACCAATAGCCTTGCGGCGCAACATGACAATCAACAATGCCGGAACGCCGATCAGCGCGGTCACGGCACCGGTTGGCAGCACAATGCCTGTGATTGCCGACTGCAACTGCAAGAGTTGGTCGATGAGTACAAGAAGACCGGCACCGACAAGTGGAGCTATGATGAGCCGGTCCTTGATGCGCCGCGCGCCAATCGCACGGGCAATGGCCGGTGATGCGAGACCAAGAAAGCCGATAATGCCGACGACACTGACTGTGAACGTCGTCAATGCAACGGCAACCGCGAGGGTAAGCGCTCGGGTTGTATGCAATTTCATGCCCAACCCTTGCGCCGCATCGCCAAGCGTCAATACATTCAATTGCCGCGCCAGAAGGAAGGCAAAGAACGTAAAGACAGCAATTTTGGGCCAGAGTGCGCTTACATCGCGCCAGTCGTTCTGATTGAGCGAACCGCCGCCCCAGACAAACAAGCCTGCGAGATAATGATCATTCATCAGAACCAGAATTGTCACGATCGCCGTGCAATAGAGGCCCATGACAAGACCGGTCAGAATGACAGTCACTGGCTGAAACTGAAAACGCCATGCCACGGCAAAAACAATTGCCATTGCAGTGAAACCGCCAATCGCCGTGGTTAGATCACGATTCCAGCCAAGGAGTGCCGGAAACCACAATATCGCAACCCCAAGTGCCAGTTGGGCTCCAGCTTCAATCCCCAATGTCGAGGGCGACGCCAGCGGATTGCGCAATATATGCTGGAAGAGTGTGCCGGAGAGCCCAAGCGCAAAGCCGCAGACAACAGACATGGCAAGGCGCGGCAGAAGGCTATAATGCAGAAGGACCGCCTGACCATCGCTGGCCGAAGGCGGCAGAAAAACGGCCTGTATGCCAAGCCTGCTGATTATCGGCCATAGGTTGAGAGCCGCGATGCCAAATGCAAGCAACCAAAGAATGCTGGTCCAGATCAGGCGTTGTGACGAGGATGTACGCAGCATTAAACTTTAACCTCAGCCAGAAGACGCGCGAAGCGCGAGACTGACGGCAGCGCGCCGAACATCAGCACACTTGCCATGCGCTGCGCATGTCCTGTTTGAACAAAGGGCATGGCTTGCCATAAAGGGCTCCCCGTCAAACCGGCAAGCACGTCTGGGGGAACCGGGTCCATGTAAAAAACGCGGCTGTCACCCAGGGTAATCAGGTCAGCCAGGCTGGCATCGCCGAAACCCCATTCATTGGTGCGCTTTGTCCAGGCGTTCTGCAGCTCAAGCCGGTCGAAAACATCCTGAAAAATGCCGCCCGGTCCGTAAACGCGGATGTTGCGCGCATCGAGAAAGGTTATGATAGCAAGCTTTTGTGCCGCGAGAGGTCGGGTCGCTATTTTGGCCGCATCGAGCCCGCGTTCGGTTCGGTCGATCAGATCCTGCGCTTGCTGAGGTCGACCCACAATCTGGCCAAGCTCCCGTGTAGCACTCAGGATATGCGGGTATGGCGAGGACCCAAGCGCATGGATGGGAAAGGATTTAACCGGTGCGATCGTCTCAAGCTGCGGCCTGATCCACTCAAGGTAAGGCGTTGAAATAATCAGGTCAGGCTGCAGAAGCTGCAGCATCTCCATGTTGATTTCATAATTGGAACCGACATTGGCAATGCCCGCCGGCAGTGGCGGTTCCATCACCCAGTCATACCAGCCCTGTGTATCAATCAGGCCAACGGGCGGAGCACCAAATTCAATCAATGTCTGTGCCAGACCATAATCCAGCGACACGACCCGCGTTTCGGCTGCCTTTCCTGATCTGACCGACATGAATGATGCAAGCGCGACGGTCGAGCCGAATAGAAAATCACGTCGACGCAGCGCAGTCATTACAAGAATTCCAATCTCAGAGAACGTAGCTGATGGGCGATTGCGTTTCCGGATGCCGGAAAATGCCCATGCGAACACCATAAATGGCATTAAGCTTGTCGGCTGTAATCAGCGCATCCGTAGCATCATGTGCCACGAGCTTGCCACCCGACAAGGCGATCAGCCGGTCGCAGTAGCGCGCGGCCATGTTGATATCATGCAGGACAATCAGAACCGAACGGTTGTGCTCATGCGCAAGCGTCTGGATGAGACTCATCACCTCGATCTGATGATTGATGTCGAGGGCCGAGATCGGCTCGTCGAGCAGAAGACATTCCGTATCCTGCGCAATGAGCATGGCCAAAAAGGCACGCTGACGCTCGCCGCCTGACAAAGTGTCGACGATACGATCTGCAAACGGCGTCAGGCCGGTAAGTTCCAGCGCTTCGCTTACCTTGGTCCGGTCAGTGAGAGAAAACCGCCCCAGTGCGCCATGCCATGGGTACCTGCCCAGCGACACCACCTCCCGCACTGTCATACCATCCGTATCGGGCGTCTGCTGCGGCAGATAAGCGACTTTTTTGGCATAATCTTTCGGGCGGAACGACGCGAGAGGCTGACCTTGATAGTCAGCCTGCCCATGGGTCGGAGCCTGAAAACGCGCGAGGATTTTCAGAAGCGTCGACTTTCCGGAACCATTATGTCCCAGAATGCCGACAACTTCGCCCTTGGGAACATCCAGAGTCAGCGGATGAAGCAAAGTTCTTCCGTCAATATCGAAACCGACACCGCTGAGAGAAAAGGATGTTCCGTTCATTTTATCGCTGACCTTAGAATTTGACCGACAAGGTGCCTTTGACTGTGCGGCCCTCGCCATAGATGCACATTGGGGCGTTATCGTAGTCAGTGGAGCAGGTCGAGTAGTAGCCCTTATCAAACAGATTGCTGACTTTAAGCGCACCCTTCCACCCATTCTTCTCGTAGCTGATGGCTGCGTCGACCAATGTATAATCGGGAATATTCACCTGCGTGCCATTGGGACCACTGCCAACACTACTGCCGATATACCTTATACCTGAGCCGACATTCAGCCCCTGAAGGATACCTGAATCGAAGGTGTATTTTGCCCAGAGCGAGGCTTGATTCTTCGGTACCATCGGCGTGCGATTACCCACCTCCGGTAGTGAGCTTTCCGTGATTTCCGCATCAAGATAGGTATAGCTACCCGTCAAACTGACATTGTGGAAAAGATTCACGGTCGATTCGAGTTCAAGCCCACGATGATGTACCTCATCAATCTGCCTGTAGGCGCCATCACTGACGAATGCCAAAATATTGGTCTTGGTAATATCGAACAGCGCTGCCGTGAAATGAGCAGGCATAAAATCGGGATCATATTTGACGCCAACTTCATATTGATGCGCCTTGGAAGGTGCGAAAGAGCCACCCGTTACACTTTGGCCAATATTGGTCACGAATGATGTGGAGTAGCTTGCATAAGGCGTTATACCGTTGTCGAAGAGATACCCTAGTCCCACATTGCCGGTGAATGCATTGTCTGATGTATCTGTTGTTGTATTACTCAGACGATCATTTGTCTTCTCTTCAAACCACGACTGCCGCCCGCCGAGATTGAGCAACCAGCGATCATTGATCTTGGTCTGCGTCTGCGCGTAGATGCCAACCTGATCGGTTGTGGTCTTCCGGTCCACAATGATTCCAGGCATTGGAACATCGATACCGTAGACGGGGTTTTCGAAATTGAGATCCGGCCCTGTGGCGTATCCATTATGGCCATCAACCGTATAGCGGCTGTAATCGAGGCCCATCACCAATGTGTTCTTGATGTGATCGGACTGATAGTCGTACTGAGCGCTGTTATCGACACTGAAGATCGAAGCTTTCTCATCAACAGTAAAGGCAGCTCTGCCCAAAGTCTGTTCATCGCGCATCTGGGTGTAATAAAGATGGCGATAATCCGTATCCTGCGACGTGTAGCGAAGATTCTGGCGGATCGTCCAGGCCTCATTGAAGCGATGTTCAAAGGAATAACCGATCGAACCATGATTTGCATTGAAACGGTCAAAGTCGGGATCGGACGTGGTGAAGCTGCGCGAGAACTTCGGTAAATTGGGATGCAATGGACTTGCGACGGGCAGGAATGTGTTCGGCGGCAACTTATCCCACTGATAATTGGCAAATACTGTCAGTGAGGTATCGGCGCTGGGAGACCACGTTATTGCCGGGGCTATAAACACGCGATTGTTCTTTGAGAAATCAATCGCCTCGTGCCCTTCGCGGAAAAGGCCGGTCAAGCGATAGGTCCAAACGCCTTCCTTGTCCAGCGGACCACCGGCATCAATACCAACTTCATAGGTATTATGCGAACCATAACCGGCATAGGCACTGTAAAGCGGGTCCTTGGTCGGGCGCTTGGTCGTCAGATTGACGACACCATCCGCACCATTCTGGCCGTAGAGCACCGATGCTGCACCCTTCATCACCTCAATGCGCTCAAGACCATAAGGTTCTGCCTTGAAGCCCGAGAAATCAATGGTTCTTTGTGGTAAACCATCGCGGAATACGGCGTAGGGACCCACATCAAAACCACGGATCATGAACTGGTTGTACCGCTCGTCCACACCCCAGGGCGAACTGGTTACACCTGCCGTATAGGCGAGCGCATCTTCAATACGTTGTGAAGGCCGATCATCCAATTGCTCGCGTGTGATGACCGAAACGGAACGAGGAAGCTCACGCAGCGGCGTGCTGACTTTTGTTCCGGTTGTTGTGGTGCTCGCAAGGTAGCCATTGCCGGGACCGGTAGCGTCGTCACCACTGTTAATGATGATCGGGTTCAGCTCAATGACTGGTGCCTGCTGTGCAAAAGCGAGATTGGTGGCCAATAATGTTGCCAGCGATGTGGTCATCAGCAAACCGATACGATATTGGCGCTTGCGTGCCGCTGAATTGACCCCGTTCCAAATCATTGTCCTGCAACCCCGCATGAACCACACCCCTGCTAAAACCCTGAGACTATTTGATATTTAATATGAGTATTGTTCTCATATTGAAAACATGACTACATTTGTCATCTTAGTAGAGTCAAGGCGGATTTGACGAAATATCCGTCTTTTTTCCGCCCTCAACCAACTTTGTTTTGGTCGCTTGCTATTTACAACTTGGCGGTGTGGAGCGCCTGCTGGATATCGTTCCAGATGACTTCAGACTCTTCCAAACCGACAGCGAAACGGATCGTCTGAGGGTTAACACCGAAGCGAACAAACGACGTCATCCGGTCAGGAATCTGCAGAGCGGCCTTGGCTGGAACAACAAGTGTTTCCGGACCACCCCAGCTGACGCCGAGGCGAATATGGCGAAGCGCATTGACGAAGCGCGCAACATCAATGTCCGGGTTCAGGTCAAAGGCAAAGAGGCCAGAGAAACCCGTCAGCGTCTTCTTGCCCGGATGATCCGAAAAAGCCGGATGGCGGACAAGTTCAATATCGTTGTGCTGTTGCAGGTGCTTGGCGAGCACCAGACCATTGTGCATGTGCTCCTTCAGCCGGACCTTCAATGTACGCATGCCGCGCAACAGCAGCCATGCCTCAAAGGGTGAGAGCTTTGCGCCGATATAGGGATAGGTCGAGCTGTTAATCTTGGCGATCAGATCGCGCGGACCGACAACAACACCCGCCACCGTATCGCTGTGACCACCCAGATATTTCGAAGCAGCGTGGATGACGATGTCGACACCATGCTGGATCGGTTTCTGGAACAGAGGCGTTGCCCAGGAATTGTCGATGACCGTTGTCACGCCATATTCCTTGGCCATCGTCGTCAAGGCTTCGATGTCCTGCAACTCGAAAACCATCGATGTCGGATTTTCCAGATAAAGCAGCTTCGCACCTGGCAAGGCAGCCCGCACTTCGTCAAGATTGGACGGATCGACAAAATCCACCGTCACTCCAAACCGGGCGAGCATTTTTACGAAGAGACGATAAATATCATTGTAAAGGTGTTGAACCGCAACCACACGATCACCGGCTTCGACAAGGCTAAGGATCGTTGCGGTGATTGCCGCAGTACCACTGGAGAAACCACGGCCATCCTCCGCGCCTTCAAGCCGCGCTGTTAGCAGCTCAAACTCGCGCACGGTGGGGTTATCGCCACGCGAATAGATGTAATTGCGCGAACGACCGGCAAATACGTCTTCCATCGCTTCATAGGTGTCATAAGTGAAGAGTGATGTCTGGAAGATGGGTGGGGAAACCGCATTAAATGCGGCGGTATCTACAGGTGAAAACAGATCATCCGGCATTTCCATCGGGCCGAATTCGTGGGGTGGCATGGATTTGTTCATGATGCCCTCTCAGACACTGTGTTGTTGAAAGTTGTGATGGGAAGAGATGATGCAGTAGCGGTGCCGCGCAGCTGGCGCAGCGTGGTGAAAAGGATAATTGCCGACAGGAGCGCTGTTAGTGCCGGAGCCAGAAACAAGCTCGCAAGAAGCCCGCTGAAACCGAAGAGGTGCGGCAGGACAAACAGCAGTGGCAGCAGGAAATAACCATTCTGTGCAATGCTGATAATGGCAGCCAGCCGTGCCCTGCTTTGTGCTTGCAGGAGCACAACGAGAATCTGACGTATGCCGAAAAAGACAAAGGGGACGTGGGTGACGATAATGGTCAGTGCCGCCGTTTGCGCGATTTCGACATCGTTCGTAAACACGGCAGCGATGGGATATCGCAAGACAACAGCACCAAGGCCGTAAATCACTGCAAAAGCCGAAGTCAGCACCAGAAGCATGGTCGATGCTGACAGGAGTCGCGACGTGTTTTTGGCACCCCAAGCAAAGCTTAGCACCGCCTGACCACCAAGCGACAAGCCAATGATGGGCAACATGCCCAAGGTGAGAACACGCAGCGCAATACCAACGCCAGCAATGCCGCTATCACCCCGATAAAAGCCCGCATAGGTAAACAGAACGGCAAAGCTGATACTGCTCAGCATGCTGGTCAGGGTTGTGGGCAGGCCTATTGAGAATACAGGATTCAGGATATCAGCCCGGAACGCTGCAAATCGCGCCGACAGATGCAATGTGCCAACCCGTTTGCGGAAGTAGAGTGCATAGGCGCCAAGTGCTGCAATCTGCGACAGGATGGTTGCCAAGGCTGCGCCAGCAAGTCCGAAGCCGAAACCAAAGATCATGATCGGATCGAGAACAATATTGAGAGCAAAACACCCAAGCAGCGTCCACATGCTGAAGCGCGTATTGCCTTCCGATATGGCAATGAAATCGGACAGGATTTGCAGCATTGTCAGCGTTACCGAGAAGGCAACGATCATCAGATAGTGCTCGGCAAGCGGCATGATGGCCTCGCTGGCGCCGAACAGGCCGAGAAGCTCACGCCGGAAGAAGAGAATACCAACCGTCAGGAGAATTCCGAGCGGCACAGCTGAAACCATGAATGTCGAGGCCGTCACATTGGCACGCTGTGGGCTGTTACTGCCAAGCGCACGCCCAACGGCGGTGGCAACACCTACGCCAAGCCCCTCACCGATAGCACCAATCATCATCAGGATCGGCAGGACAACTGTGATGGCAGCGATTTCATGACTGCCGATCATCCCGACAAAGACCATGTTAATGGTGTGATGAACAGCATTGATAGACAGACCAGCCACTGCTGGCATACCTAACCTGAAGATCAAACGCGTGAGCGCCGGATCGTTTAGATCATCCGGGGCAAAATAAGCGCGCTTGGGCTTTGAAGGCCCGACTGCATCGGGCTTCATGGTGCAGGAACCCAGAGCCTGTCGTCAAAGAAGCGCTCGCGCAACAGCATCACCAGCATGGCGCGCTTATGCGGAAAATCGAAGTGCTTCACCTTGGAAAAACCGGAACGGTCGAGATTGCGGATCTGCTGTTCGTGGCTCGCGCGCGGCTCACCGACGATGCGCTGTGTGCGCGGATCATCGAGGAACATGAAGTGCATCAGCGACGGTAGCCAAGCGGTAATCCACTGCTTGCCGCGATAATCAGGCTCGCCGATCGCCACATGCCAGCCCCGGTCGTAATCTTGCGCATCGTAGTAAGGTCCGAGACGATTTTCCTTGGCCCAATAGACTTCAAAATAGCCAAACGGAACGCCGTTAAAGCAACCGATCAGGGCGAGAATATGCGGGTCATGCAGCCGCTCTTCGAGAATGGCAGCATGCTTATCTCTGTCGCCGCCATCTTCCCAGATCACATTGACCTGCTCGTCGTTCATCCAACGGTGGAAATGATCGAGATCAGTTTCTGGATCAGCGGCGCGGAAGGAAAGCGTCTGATCGAGCCAGGGAATGTAACGCTCATAAACAACGCCAACAGCTTTGCGCGGCCGCTTGGGATGATATTGGCCATTGGTGAGTGTATGCACTTGCGGATGCGGATAGGGCGGATTGGCAATCCACGGCATTGGCCACTGCCAGAACTCCCGCGTATCAACGGCCAACGAATTCCCGTTGTATAAGCCAAGCGGGAAATCCGATGGTTGCACATTGTCGATTTCAACCAGATTGATATTACGCGACTGCGCCGACAGGAACTCGATGGCTGAGGCCAGCACGGGTATGGTTTCACCGGCATTCAAGTCCGGCAAGCGAACCCGGACACTGTCCTCCTTGGAATCTACGTCAACGAGATAGCGACCGGCCCCGGTGGCGATTACAAGCTGATTTGGCGTTTTCATCTCCGCTGATTTCAGAAAACACGAGGAGCCGGGTGTTGAAAGCCGTGAAACATTGGCCTCTTTGGAAATATTGGAAACAAGAGTCATGGCGCACTCCACAGCATGTTCGCTGCCATCGTTTGACAAAGTGATTTCCATAGAGACGGCTGAGGCGCTTTTCGATTTAGCCAAAACTTTGAAAAATTTTTCTCCTATTCCGCTTAAATCGGACACGGGCTCATCCGTCTCTTGGTCATGTCTTTATTCTGCAAGGAGCCCGCATGATGTCGGATGTCGACACGTCACCAGAGACCTGGAGCATCGTTCGCGATCAGGAACACCGCTATTCCGTCTGGTCCAATGACAAGGCTCTGCCGGTTGGCTGGAGCAAGGAAAGCTTTAGCGGCACCCGCGAGGAATGCCTGAGCGAAATCAAGAAAATCTGGGTTGACCCGCGGCCGCTCGCCTTGCGGCAGGCGATGGCGTGATTGCCGGATAACCTTTTCAGACAACAGATCGGTGACGATATGAACAAACTATTCGCTCAACCTGATACCAATGAGCCTGTTTCCATGGATGACATCGCCAATAGCCCTGTCGAAAGCTTTCCGCTGACGCTGGCACAAAAGCGCATCTGGTCACTTGAGCAGATCGGCAACAGCACGGTCTTCCCGTTTCAGATTCTTTCCTTGCAATGGAATGAAACGGTTGATCTGGATCAGTTGCAGACCGCATTGAATGCTTTGGCACACCGCCACAGTGCCCTGCGCACGCGCTTCCGCCGTTTTGCTGGTGGCCGCATCGAACAGTTCTCCATTCCGGGTGATCTTCCATCAAATGAGAGTGTCGGCAGCGACGGCAATCCTTTGACCCAGACGGAAATCGAAGACGCTAAAGGCGGCTTTGTTGCCCGTCCTTTCGATCTCCTGAATGGCGTTTCCGCCCGCAATCAACTGATTGTCGGAAGCAAGGGCCGGTTGGTGTCGACTATCGTCCTGCATCCGATTGTCTGTGACGAAGCGGGGCTCGCGATCCTGCGCAATGATCTCATTGCACTGGTCGAAGGCAAGGAATTGCCGGGGCTTTCCGAGAACGCTCTTCAGCGCGGCGTGCGCGAGGAGGAGTGGCTGGATAAGCCGGAATTCTCGGCAGCACTCACCCATTGGCGTGATCTGATTGGTGAAGAATACAACGCCACGACACTGCCCACCCGTTTCAATGCAACAGGGTATGCCGGTGCCAAGCGCAAGCATGCCTCTTTCGCTTTGGATGCTGAACTGTGGACCAGCATTGCGTCCTATGCCCAATGGAAAGGCTTCAAAGCTGAACATCTGCTTTCTGCAGCCTTTGCCGTTCTCCTGGCGCGCTACAGTGGCAACTATGCCCTGCAATTTGGCACATTGCTTGGCTCCGGCAATGAGATCGACCGGTCAACGATTGCACGCACAGAACAGATTCTGCCGCTCAAATTTGAATTCACCTCACGGACAGCATTTCTTGATGTGTGCAAAGCGTTGGTCTCATCCATCGCCGTCGGAACAGACCATCTTGTTCCATTCGAACGCCTTGTTCAGGAAATTCAGACGCATGAAGAGCGGGAACAGGACGCCATCGTCAAATCCCTGTTCGAATTCCGCCAGCCGGTATTGCATTCGGCATTGGCTGATAACCAAGCGCCATCGATTGCTCCGCGCTCCGACGCCGAGCTTGCGCTGGTCCTCACGCCGAATTCGGAAGGCGGACTTGCCGGGCTGTTCGACTACGCCGAAGATATTTACGAACCCGCACTGATCGAACGTGCCGCCATTCATTTCGGCCGCATCCTGTCTCAGGCCATTACCGGCGAACAGGTTCGCATCAAGGATATCGAACTCATTACCGATGACGAACTCCTTGTTCTCTCGGCCCCCTATGATGATGACGGCATTAATGATGATCGCGCCGTGCATGAACATATCGCTACCCATGCACAGCGGACGCCTGACAAAACTGCCGTCATCTTTGCTGATGAAATCTGGAGCCACAGCAAGCTTGACCGGAGCGCCAATAAACTGGCGCACCGGCTGATCAAACTTGGCGTTGGCGCTGATATCAGCGTCGCGATTGCCGTCAAACGCTCTCCTGAAGCAATCGTTGGCATTCTTGCCACGCTCAAGGCTGGTGGTGCCTATATTCCTGTCGAGCCTGATCATCCGACCAGCCGCAACCATCACATCCTGCGCGATGGCGGCGTAAAAGTCATTCTGACCCATAGCTGGCTGCTTGATCGCATTCCGGAAGGGCTTGATGCGGTTATTCTGGAGCTGGACAAGCTTGATCTTTCGGAAGAACCGGACAGCGTTCCGGATGTGAAAGTTCACAAGGATCAGCTTGCCTACATCATGTACACATCCGGTTCCACCGGCCTGCCAAAGGGCGTTGCCGTCGAACATGGTCCGTTGACCCATCACATGCAGAACACGTCGCGTGTTTACGGCATGAGCGAAGAATCGCGCGAGCTGCCCTTTCTGCCTTTCAGCTCCGATGGCGGACACGAACGCTGGATGAATCCACTGATGGAAGGTGGCAGCATTATTCTGCCTGATCAGCCATTGTGGACACCCGAAGAAACCCTGACCGCCATGCGCAAGCATGGGGCCAACAATGCCAGCATTCCGACAACCTATCTCCAGCAATTGGCGGAATGGGCTGATCTGACCGACAGTGCCCCACCGATGCGCCTCTATTCCTTCGGTGGCGAGGGCCTTGCCCAGCAGACGTTTGATCTTCTGTCCACGGCATTGAAATCCGAATGGCTGATCAATGGCTATGGGCCAACAGAAACCATCATGACGCCGATGGTGTGGAAGGTGCGCGCCGGACAGAAGTTCGAAGGCACTTATGCACCAATCGGACGGGCTGTTGGCAATCGCCGCGTTTATGTTGTTGATCCTGATCTCAACCCCTGCCCCATCGGCGTAACAGGTGAACTCTTCATTGCGGGTGAAGGCATGGCACGCGGCTACATCGGTAAGGCCGATACGACGGCTGACCGTTTCATCCCCGATCCCTTTTCCAAAGAAGGTGGCCGTCTCTACCGTTCCGGCGATCTGACACGCTGGCGCGAAGACGGGACAGTCGAATTCGTTGGCCGTGTTGACCATCAGGTCAAACTGCGCGGCTATCGCATTGAGCTTGGCGAAATCGAAGCTGCCCTGCTTCAATTGGACGGCGTTGGTGAAGCTCTGGTTGTCCTGCGGGACGATGATGCAACCAAACAGAAAATGCTGGTTGCTTATGTGGTGCCAAAGCAGAGTATCGAGCTGGATATCGTTGACATGCATTCAGCGCTGGAACGCATGCTTCCCGCCTATATGGTGCCTTCAGCCATTGTTCCGCTTAAGGCGATGCCAATCAACCCGAACAGCAAGCTCGACCGGTTTGCACTACCAGCACCGACACCGATGCAGCGGAACATTGTCGAGCCGGAAAATGCGTCCGAAGAGGAAATCCGGGATATCTGGCAGGAAATCCTCAAGATCAGTCCGATCAGCGTCGAAGATAATTTCTTCGCCATTGGCGGTAACTCGCTGGGTGCCATCCGTATTCTCTCAACTTTGCGCCAGCGCAAGCCGCAGAACCGGACGACGATTGCCGATCTCTTCAACAATCCGACAATCCGCTCTTTTGCCCAAATTGTTGAAAACGGGAATGATCAGGCGGGCAGTGAAGTGATCGTGCTGCGTGCATCAGGAACCAAGCCGGTTCTCTATTGCTTCCCCGGTCTGCTCGTCAGCACGCGCGAATATGTCAAGCTTGTCGATTATCTCGGCGCTGATCAGCCAGCCACCGGTTTCATCTGCTATTCGCTCTCCGAACAGAAGGAAATCGGCTCGTCGGTCGACGATATTATTCAGGGCTATGTGGATTACATCCGCCGCGAAAGCAAAGGCCAGCCCTGCTATTTCCTCGGTTGGTCGTGGGGCGGTCTGCTTGCCTATGAAACCGCGCGCAAGCTTGGCGATGAGATAGATCTGCGTCTGATTACAATGGTTGATGTCTGCGATCTCGGCACGGAATTCGCCATCGGCGCCAAGCCGCGATTCAAGCCGGGCGAACGCGATCAGCTGCACGCGACCGTGCAGGAATGGTTGTCACGAACAGCCATGCGCGGTGAATGGGACCGCCTGCTCAACGTCATGGATGAGGATACCTACGAGCAGTTCCTGCGCTTTGTCGGTGACGAAAAGGATGAGCTGCCGACAGATGGTCCTGACATCAGCAGCCGCGAACATACGTTCTGGATTCTCATCGACAACGCCCTGATTTTCAGGCGTCACGAACTGCAGCCGCATGATGTGCCGATCCATTCATGGGCGGCCGATGACAGCCTCAATCGGGGTCTCAACCTGATCGACTGGCGGCGCTACTCCCCGCGGGCAAATCCGGCGGAAATTATCTCTGGCACCAACCATCTGCACGTAATCGGATCACAGGCATTCCACAGCCGTCTCTCCCACCGGCTGGACGAGGCCCGATAGGGCCCTTTGGAATCAAGATCACGGAAAGGAATTCTGATGACTGCCATGTTTGCGAACAATGATCATCTGCGTCAGCCGAACGAAACCCTCGATCTGGCGGGTATCGGTGTCGGACCTTCCAACCTGAGCCTTGCTGCCCTGCTCGACAGTGTAGAACAGGTAAAGGCACATTTTTACGAACGCCGGGCCAGTTTTGACTGGCACCCCGGCATGATGCTGCCCGATGTCGAGCTGCAATCATCTTACCTCAAAGATCTTGTCACCCCCGTGATGCCGACCAATCCCTGGTCTTTTGTGGCTTATCTCGTGGCACATAAGCGTCTCTACGCTTTTCTGAATGCCCATTACGACGCTGTACCCCGACGTGAATTCGCGCAGTATCTGGCATGGGTGGCGGGACAGCTCGACAATGTTTCTTTTGATGCCACTGTTCGCGAGGTCAAACACGAGAAGGACCGGTTTGTTGTGCAGTTCGACAATGGCAGCGTCGCCGCCAAGAACATTGTTCTGGGAACAGGAACCAGCCCATTCGTGCCGTCTTGGGCAACACCATTCCTTGGCGAGCGCTGCTTCCACAACTCCGAAGCCAAATTCCGCCTGCCGGACCTTGATGTCAAGCGTGTCGCCGTTATTGGTGGTGGCCAGAGCGGTGGTGAAGTGGTCGAGTCTCTGCTTAATGCGAAAGTGGGATTGAAGGAACTCAATTGGTTCAGCCGTCGGCATAACTTTGAACCGATCAACGACACCGCGTTTTCCAATCAGGTGTTTTCGCCTGAGTATGTCTACGCCTATCTCAATTTGAACAATGACCAGAAACTGGAAGCGCTTAAAGCGTCGATCCTCACCAGCGACGGCCTTTCGCATTCTACCATCAATTCGATCTATCGCCGACTCTACAGCCTGCGTTATCTCGAAGGCCGTGACATTGAGGCCAAGCTCTCGCCCAATCGTGACGTCATTCAGGTCGAGGCGGACAAAGACGGCTACCGTCTGATCGTACGTAACCGCTTCGATGGCGGCGTCGAGGTTGCTCACGCTGATGCGATCATTCTTGCGACGGGTTATCAGTTCAAGCTGCCAGAAGCGCTGTCCGGATTGCAGGACCGTATTCAGCTCGACAGGAACAGCCGGCCAGCACTCAATGACGAGTATTGCCTCAACTGGAATGGGCCGAAGCAGAACCGCATTTTTGCCCAAAATGCCGGACGCTATAGCCACGGTATTGCCGATTCACAGCTCAGCCTGATGGCATGGCGCAGCGCCCACATCATCAATTCGCTGACCGGACAAGAGCATTTTGATCTGGAGCCGCATGACTCGCAGGTCAACTGGCTGTCGAGTGGTCATGAAACACTCGGTCAGTCCATCGCCGTAGATTACTAGGTCGTCAAATCTGATCGGGAAAACGGTGCTGGCGAAACACCAGCGCTGCCCGCTCCGATTGTGCGGAAACGGCGATCACGTGGCCGCCCGGCGAACGAAAAAGACGATGATGCCAACCGGCGTCATCGTTTGATAGATTCTGTTCAATGCGAATGGTCTTTGTATCGCGTTCGAGCCGTACATTCAGGCGGTTCGGGTCAACGATCAGCCCGTCTCCCGTAGCTTTCAAAAAACTCTCCTTCAGGGTCCAGTACGTCAACAGCAATGATTGACGCTCTGCTCCCTGGAGCGCGGATAACGTTGCAAGCTCGCTGGCCGAACAGATGAGTTGCGCCGTCTCTTCTTCAAGTAACGAAGAATGTATTTCTGCATCTATACCAACAACGGTACAATCTCGACTGATCGCAAGGATTGATAGATCTTCCGTATTACTCAGATTGAACGTCAATGCAGTTTTGTCTGCAAGATATGGTTTGCCGTGCTCTCCAACCGCGATACGCAAATCCTCGGCGGCTATTCCTGCGTAAGACGACAATATGGTGCGCTGCAGATAGCGCCCGGCCATAAAACCGATACTATCTTTCTCAAATCGAAAGGCCGTCGCACGATCCTGTTCTTCACGCGTTAAACGCGACTTGATCTTGACCCAATCGGTCTGGCCAACCGTATGGGGCCACCACCAGATATCGATTGCTGGATGGTGTTCTCGAGTGGGCGTAGCGCTCGCTTCGGGCATATCCAAGAGAAGATCATATGGCAGCATCTCGCCTGCATCCTTCCCTTGGTAGCACTACGATATCAGGTGTGGTTTCACAATTGCAAAGGCCGTCTGAACCGCACGATTGACCGCGACCGGCAGCAGCGACATGTGATTCTCACCCGCATAAATCTCGAATTCTGTCCGAATTGGCCGGTCCGGCAAACGGTTCAACCGGTTCATAAGTTCGACGGAATAATCATTGTTTCGCGTGATCTTCTTTTGCGTCAACCGATCTGCCTCATCAGCAGCGCCGCGCTGGAACGGTGCCAGTTTGTCCGTTTCATACTCCCCGCACGAAAGAAAAAGTTCGGCACCGGGCCGGGTTGCAGGCGTTGCTTCAAATCGAGGCAAAAATTCGTTAATCGCGCAATTCTCCCAATAGATGGAAGCACTTGCCGCAATCCAGGTCGTAAAGGCCGCAGGGCGTGTAAAGAGACTGTAGAGTACGAAGAGCCCGCCAAAGGAATGGCCGAAAATCGCCTGGCGATTACGATCAATGGGAATATCAGCCTCAATCATGGGCTTTATCTGGTCTTCAACAAACGTCAAAAACTCTTCTGAACCTCCGGTTCTGACTTCCGGGCTGTTCTCATAGAACGGTGGATAGCTCTGTCCAGGTGGCGGCCCGAGGTCCCATGAACGCCTCAGCGGGTCATAGGCCCCATCAACCGGATAACCGATCGTAACAATGACACCGTAACACACATTGGTCCCAGCGGGATAACACGCCTGTGCCCGCATCGCATCAACAGCAGTACCGATGACCGCATTGCCGTCGGTCATATAGAGTATTGGCCATCCATCCTTTGGCGGCTCTCCGCCCGGGCGGTAGACGAATATACGGTAAGTCTGGCCATTGTGATTCGAAACCACGTCGTGAAAGGTGGTATCGCCAATCGTGACCAATGATGAATTGGGAAATGCTGTCATTATTCCATATCTTGCGAAGATCGAAGGACGGGTCTTCCACCGCTTAACGGCGCAGAACGCTTTGGTTGGTTATCCTGTTATTAAACATGAACATAATGGTCAATATTTATTCTGCGCCGTTGAACGTCACTTTTCAACGGAACATGGCTGACACAATCGCTTATGATTCAACAGCTGTGTTCGCAGCAATCACCGATTACGAAGCTGTTTGCGATCACACTATTGTTAAATGCCCCGAGAGCATAAGATTTGCTATGAAAAACAGTCCCGCTAACCATATATTCGTTTCCTATAAAACGATTCTGGAAATCTCTTGCAGCAAAGCAGTTAATTTCAGATGTTTACTCTGATTTGAAAACCTTCTCTCTTCAATTATATATATGGTTTACATAGTAACTAATGGTTTTGCCTTGGAATGATCGAACGAAGTGAGATGCGATTTATGAATACACATGAAAAACTTATAGAATCCATCGCAAAGGCGATCCATACGCAGAAGTATACTGGCAGCCAGAGCTGGGACAGTATTCCGGATTTCGTCCGCCAAACGTATCGGGAATATGCGAAAGCCGCGCTGCCCATAGTGTATAGCGTTATGCGGGACCCCACCAACGAGATGATCGATGCCGCTAACCGAGCCCGGCCGTCTGTGACATCAAGAACTATTCAGGCCGCCGTTGATGCCTCACCTCTCAATCCGAACGGCAAGCTCTAAATCGCAGCAATCGAGAGAATCAGTGTTGCGATGCAGCACATGCTCTTGCTGAAAAGCAGATTCATCCCCAACGCAGCCACATGGTTGCCAAGGCCTGTCCTCTTTATGGCTTTCGCTGATTAACATGCGATCCATACAAGATGGGGGGCTTTTATCTGTCGTGCATTTCGTTCATTTCTGTAAAAATATACACATCACGACAAATCGTTATTATAAACGCCAGTTTTCTAACGTTTTCGTCAATATACATGTTGAAAATAATGTTCAAACCTCTCATTTGTGAAACAATTGTTTTGTATTGTATGGGATAGATAAATTTGTCTTTAAATTTCACATTAATCAAATAAGCTAAAAAACTTGGAAGGCAAATTTCTTTAGTTGCTATTTCTGTAAAGTTTCTCGTAATCTGGAATTCCTTGAATGTCTAAAGTTTATCATGGACTTTCGTTCTAGAAGTTGCTTGAAGGTATTTGGGTTTTTTCGGGGGAGAAATGTATAAAAATCCTATGGAACGTTCTGAATACAGATCTCTTTCGAGTTCAAGTGACGACATATCCAGTAACATTGAGAAGATTGATGATAACTGGCGCTGGTCTAGTTTCCCGGACGACCAGGGCCGCTATGGATTTAAACGCCAAATATGCACCTTGCAGCAGACATCTATTGTATATGGCGAGACAAGCGGCCGTCTTGAAGTCGTTTCAAATGGTGTAGGCGCAACATTGAGCTTCGTTTTCATGCTCAAAGGCGCGATTGATCTTATCGATACAAAAAACCGGAAAATACAAAACATCGCTGCCGGAAGCGCAACCAGTGTGTTTGATCGTCCCGGCGTCAAGGCAAAATTTTATCCCGGCAGCACCTGGGTGACCTATCTTGTGCCGGTACCAACCCTGCGTGAACATTTTGAACGGCTGATGCGGCGGCCTTACTTTCAGGAACTGGCATTCTCGCCGTTGCACGATTTCCGTACCGGTAGCGCTTCTGCACTCTATCAGACGCTTTGCTATGTCAGTGAAGACATTGCAGCGGCTACCAGTTCCGGGCGGGAAGTCCTCGCTGGCGTATATGAACGGTTGTTGCTTGCCAAACTGTTCATGACCAAGCCTGACAATGTCAGCGCGTTGAACAATCAATCCTCACGCAGAATTTCGCCCCGCTATCTGCAGAGTGCGGAAGCATTCATGCGGGAAAACATTCATAATTCGATAACGCTTGATGACATTGCAGCCGCTGCCGGATGCAGTTCGCGTGCCCTGCAACGAATGTTCAAGGAATATCGCGACACCAGCCCCATGCATATTCTGTGCGAATACAGATTGTCGGCAGCACATGATGCAATCGTCAGCGGGAGTGCCAGGAACGTAACTGATCTGGCCATGCATCTTCAGTTTTCAAATCCCGGGCGCTTCTCGTCCCTGTACCGGAATGCATATGGAATGAGTCCATCGGCAATGATGAGATTCCATGAAAAGAGCGCGTAAGACATGCTGAGAATGCGAGTTGGACTTTCACTCCCGATAGACGTGATGCCACAGCATCTCCTTTTCCGGCATATTGGACCAAAGAGACCAGTATCGGCAGGGTTGCTTATTTCAACGGCGATTGCATTATCTCTGTCGGGCTGCGCTCTCCCCAGTTCCGGCCCTTCAGCAAAGCAGGTTATTGAGCAACGGAAAACTGAGACCCGTACCAACTATGCGATGGTCGATGTCAACAATGCCGTTCTTTCGTATGCGGCGACGCGTCCACGCGAGAGTCTGATCAATCGCTTTGGTGCAGGACCACGCACAAGTGATTTACGCATTGCGGTCGGTGACGTGGTTGGTGTCAATCTTTGGGAAGCCCCTCCCGGCAGTCTCTTTGGTGGCAGTATCACGTCATCTGGCCTGCAGCAGTCGACCGGTGGATCAACGGCCATCCCGCCGCAAACGGTTTCGGGGGACCGCACCATTGCCGTTCCCTATGCAGGACGCATTACGGTAGCAGGCCGTACACCTTCGGAAGTAGAGCGCCAGATCGCAGCTGCGCTTGAAGGCAAAGCGGTCCAGCCTCAGGCTCTCGTGACGATCCAGAGAAGCACGGCAAACTCAGTAACTGTAACTGGAGAGGTTGCTTCTGGCGCACGTATTTCCCTATCAGGCGCAGGAGAGCGTGTGCTTGATGCCATCGCCTCTTCCGGCGGCATCAGGGCGGCGGCGAGTGAGAGCATCATCAGGTTGACGCGCAATGGTACCACAGCCCGCATTCCCTTTGACGTGCTTATCGAAAACCCTGCGGAGAATATCAGGCTAAAATCCGGGGACCTCATTACAGTTGTGCGTGAACCGCGTACCATCCTCGTGTTGGGTGCAGCCGGTCGCAATGCAGAAATTCCATTTGAAGCGTCCCGTATCTCGATGGCCGATGCACTTGCAAAAGCGGCAGGCCTCAATGACAATCGCGCCGACGCCAATGGCGTTTTCGTCTTGCGCTATGAACTCTCATCTGTCGCGCGCAGGTTCCTTGCTGCCGGCAATCCACTTCTCAACTCCGGTGAGTATGTTCCTGTCGTTTATCGCTTCAACATGAAGGATACGAGCACGTTGCTGGCCATGCAACGCTTCGAGATGCAACCTCGGGATGTCATTTATATCGCCAATGCTTCCGGCGCCGAATGGCAAAAGGTTATGGCAATCTTCCAGGGCATCGCTTCACCGGCCATGTCTGCCACGTCAATTGGTATAAGCGCAGCAGCTGTAGGGAAGTAACCATAATTAAGGAGACTACATTCTAAGCATCCGTCTTGTGGGATACTAATATAACTGAAACTATCACTGTCCTACGCTTCCCGTTTAGGAACAGCTCTAGTGAGAATGCATCATGCCATCCCAGTCGTTGCTCCATCTCCACGAGATTGCAAATTTCAAGCGCCAGGACCTGGAAATAGCGGTTCAAAATCTCGCACGCAGTGCATATCTGGGCGATTACACAGCGATTGTACGTATCCTGGGACGTTACAAGTTTTACATTGATACCCGCGATCGCGGTTTCGGATCACATCTCCTTCTGGACGGCTACTGGGAAATCTGGCTGACGCAATTTTGCGCACGTAACATTCAGGCGGGAATGGTCGTTGTCGATGTGGGCGCCAATTTCGGTTATTATTCCGTTCTGCTCGCGGAGCTTGTTGGCGCTACGGGAAAGCTCATAGCGGTGGAGCCAAACCCGCATGCCATGGACTTTTTGAAACGTAGCATCGATCTCAATGGCTTTTTACGCCGGACACATTTCGAGCAAAGCATTCTCAGCGATGAAACAACAGGTGCCGCACCTTTATTCGTGCCGCATCACGAGCCAAAAAATGCAACGGTTGTGGAACCTCACTTTGTCGCGAACCCATTGATTGGTTCCATCATTGATGTTCCGGTGACGACAGTCGACCAGCTCTGTAAATCATATGATCGCGTCGACTTCATCAAGATTGATGCGGAAGGTGCCGAACAGCGCATTTTCGGTGCAATGGAAGAAACCATAGCCCGCCACAAACCGATGATCGTGGTGGAGTTCAATGTCGAGAGATATACAAACGGTGAGGAATTTATCAGTCGGCTGACAGCTGTATATGGCACATTGCGCCGACTGGATTTCAAGGGGAAAGCACATATCGTGTCACCTCAGGAGCTTCTTACAAAAAACGTTGGAGAGGACTGGCTGCTTGTGGTGTCGGCCCAGGAGCCGGCGTGAGCTGGGAATTTCACACTTGAACGACTTAATGCCCTTATCCCGAAAGGAAGCCCGTTGGTAAAAACCATATTGTATGATGGTCTGAATCTATCCATGCAAAAGGGAACCGGCGTTGCCACTTACACCCGCGGCCTGATTCAAACCGCACGCGAACTTGAATACAAAACCGGCATTGTTCATTCCGTTCAGGGGAAACTCCCGAAAGACCCGGCGCTTAGGGAAGTGGTCCTCTTTGATGACAATTCAAACCGGAAACTTACGCCTGTTGCACTTGGGCGACGCTGGATGCGGCGGCGCATTGCCGCGCCAATGGGCGTCACCCCAACGCCCATCCCGCTAACGGGCACGGTGATTGTAAAATCATTGCAGGGAAATCTGATGGGGTCAGAATTTCTCTATGCAAATAACGACCTTTTTGCCCTCGCCCGCCATCACTTCAAAGCCTTCGGGAAAAGCCTGCCGCTTTCGTTCGACAAGGCCCCGGATCTTCTTCATTGTACCTATCCATTGCCACTCAGGGCACGCAAGGGTCTGAATATCTGCACCATTCACGATCTGGTACCGCTGCGTCTGCCATACCTGACGGAAGACAACAAACGATATCATTACAAGCTTCTGCGGCATCTGACAAAATCGGCAGATCACATTGTTACGGTCTCCGAAACGTCCAAACGGGATATCGTCAAGATTCTTGGTGTCGATGAAAAACGTGTCACCAATACATATCAAGCCGTCCACGTGCCGCTCGATTTACGTGATAAGCCTCAGGATGTGGCAGCGGATGAGATTGCAGGTATTTTCAATCTCGACTGGAAGAAATATTTTCTGTTTTTTGGAGCTTTTGAACCAAAGAAAAATCTCTCCAGACTGGTAGAGGCTTATCTTTCAGCCAAGGTTGATCTGCCGTTGATCATCGTTGGCGCGCCTGGCTGGAAGGGCGATCAGACACAGCTTTTGATCGATGACGAGCGGTTTCGCTTCTATGCACAAACTGAAAACCGGATTGTCCCCGGGCGCCGCATTCATCGCTTTGATTTTGTATCCTATTCTCTTCTCATCAGTCTGGTACGCGGCGCGCGTGCGGTTCTCTTTCCTTCCCTGTATGAAGGCTTCGGGCTTCCCGTCCTTGAATCGATGCAGCTCGGAACGCCGGTTCTGACGTCCACGGAAGGATCTGTCCCCGAAATTGCAGGCGATGCTGCGCTGCTGATTGATCCATATGACACAGATTCTTTGCGCAATGCCGTCAAAGCACTTGCCCGCGACAGCGATCTTTGTGACCATCTCGCTACATTAGGACCGAAACAGGCCGAACTTTTTTCGCCGGCGCGCTACTCTCAGGCTGTCAATTCTCTCTATGACAGCCTCTTCAATGGAGGAGTGTGAATATATCGATGACTCTTCTGGTCGCGTTGGGGATGCCAGGTATTATGTCGTTCTGGGGCAATTTTGCCCTCGGCGTCATCGCAAGCGAAGTATTCGACGATCATTGCATGTTCCATGTGGAAACGCTGGAAGACATCCAAAATGCATGGAAGAACCGGACCAGTGAGAATGTCATTGTAACATCTCACTATCCGGATGCCGGATTGTCAGCATTTTTACTGAAAACAAATGCCCCTTATGTGGTTTTCAGCGAAAATGCGGTGGATTCCGTTTCCTATCTCGCCCGCCAGCTTGCGCGGGAGGACATTGGACTTATCCGCTCTGTATCCGCGAGCATTGCATGCATCTCCCAAGTACGGGCACATCCCTTCCTGATTAATTTGGATCGCGAGAAGCTCGGTGCGGTTCCAATCCATCGTATAATAGCCCAGATATGCCGCCAGCTTCGTATTTCCCTGACGTCTTCAGCTATGGTGCGGTGCTTGAAGCAACTGGGCATGGACAATGTCGATTCCGCAACGCAAGTTGACCAGATACCGACCCTGGAAAAATCGGCCCAAATCAATCCTTTTTATGCGGCTCCCGGAGCAAATCCGACAAATGTATCGGAAAATCTACTGGAGATTGCCCGGAGTGTCGTTCAACCGTTCGATGGCAAATTGATAAAGGATCAGGTTTCGTCACTGACATGGCCCCAGGAGAGCTTCCTGCTGGCGGACAAAGGGGGTGAGCCTTCCGAAGGCGAGATTGAGCTTGTCGGCCGAGCGCGCTGTCTGGTCTACGGCCCCTATTTCCATCTTCCTTCAGGCGAATGGAACGCCAAGTTTTCCCTCGGTATCGAGCATAATGTTTATGGACAGATCTTTACGATCGAGGTCCATAGCGATGGGCTGTTGAGCAAAATTCGCGTGCGACCGTCAGGAACGGGTTCCTTTGCCGCTGAAGCCGCCTTCCGTATCGATAGTCCGAAGACCCCAATCGAAATCCGCCTCTTCACGGATAGTGGCTCTATCGAAGGTTCGATTGCCTACTGGTTTGTCGAATTGAGCCCTATCGATTTGAGCGCACCTRATTCTGAACACGCCGCCACGGATGTGGCTTTGGAACACGATCAAGATGCGATAGCAACGTCTGAAGAAACCGTTAACTACCCAGAATGATGTAGCTTTCGGCAATGCAATACATAATGCGCCACACATAGACATTCGGCGACTATATTTAGGTATTTCTCGATAATTAAAGTATATCTAGTATATATATTCTATGTCACTCTTCCCTTTGAAAGTTGGTCTTTTTAAGGTGGAAGTCATGCAGAAATTTGGTGCTATCGGTTTGTTCCTCGCAGCTACAGTATTGACGGGCAATGCCTACGCTGCGGATGCTGTCAGCGATACCGCTCCTCCGGAGGCAGTGTTCACTGAACCTGCTTTTACCTGGACAGGTTTTTATGCGGGTGTGAATGCTGGCTATGGCTTCGCTGGTGACGACGACGTTGGCTTGCGCACCGGTGGTGTATTCCTTGGTAAAATCGGCAAGCTGGAAAACAGCGGTTTTCTTGGCGGCGCTCAGATCGGCTACAACTACCAGATGAACAATTTCGTTCTCGGCCTCGAAGCAGATTTCCAGGGTGCTGATATCAACGATGATCTGTCGACGCGATTCCTGGGATCTGACGTTGACGCCCATTCAAAGATTAACTGGTTTGGTACAGTTCGGCCGCGCCTAGGCTACGCATGGGATCGCACGATGATCTATGGCACAGGCGGTCTTGCATTTGGCAATGTCAAATACTCGGTCGATGTCGATGGTGTGAACTACATTGATGAAAGCAAGACACGGGCAGGCTGGGTAGCCGGCGCTGGTGTGGAACATGCCTTTACGGATCACCTGACTGCCAAGCTTGAATATCAGTACATCAATCTGGGCAGCCGCACTGTTGGAGACAATGTACTGTCTACCGAGGCAACGTCTGACTTCCACAGCGTTCGCGTCGGCCTGAACTACAAGTTCTGACAACGTATTCTAAAGATACAAGAATAAACACTCAGCTCTTAACAGAGAGGGATTTGCTATGGCCTTGCTAAATGTTCAACTACTCCAGAACACAACAACTACAATTGACTCGTCCAATGCCAGTAATGGCGACACTGTTAGTCTTGGTCTTGTCTCCAACGCCACGCTGATCGTCAGTGGCGTTAACGTTGACATCACTGCCTTTGCCGGCGTGTCAGGCGTCACCAGCACCACGTTCCAAGTTGTCAATGGGGCCAACCTAACCGTTGATGCGCAGCTCGCATCCATTGGCGCGGGCTCCACTTTCCACTACAATATCGGCGCAGGCAGTTCTTTAACAATCAACTCTGCTCTGCTCGGGGTGGATGTTCTGCAGACAACTGTTGTTGATTTTGGTGGATCAACAGGGACAGGACATTTCACATATATCCCACCGACTATCGCTCTCTCCTTGAGTTCTACGCCAAGCATTATCAATGCAAGCGCAGGCGATCGCGTTACAGTGAACAACTCAAGTTCGGTCACTCAATCGGGAAATGTCATTACATTCCATGGCGGTCCGCTCGGTCTCCTGACACTGGCAACATATACAATTCCAGCCGGCGCTACATACAACTACGTTGATAGTACCGATACTCTGACGTTCGTTACACCCTGTTTCGTTCGAGGTACACTGGTAGCTACACCGGAAGGTCAGGTACCCGTTGAATGGCTCAAGGTTGGCGATATCGTCCTTAGCTTGAACAACGGTCCCGTACCTGTGACGTGGATCGGGAACCGGACGATCGATCCGAAAACACTTGATAAGCCTCGCAATGATTTGCCTGTGCGCATTCGCGCTGGTGCCCTTGCGGAAAATGTTCCGTCACGGGATCTTTCCGTTTCGCCAGACCATTGCATGTTCATCGGCGGCGCGCTTGTTCCGGCCAAGCTGCTGATTAATGGTACAACAGTAACCCAGGATATTACGCTTAATCTGATCGACTACTATCACGTCGAACTCGAAGCACATGACGTGATCTGGGCAGAAGGTGCACAGGCCGAAACCTATCTCGATCTTGGAAACAAGAGTGTATTCCTGGAGCCGGGTGTTCTGCAGTTTACTTCGGTAAAGGCGAAGGAAGCCAAAGCTTGCTATCCTCTTGCTTACTGGGGTCCTGCGGTCGACAGCGCACGCGCAATTGTCGCAGAACGCGAAGTTGCTCTTGGATATAATGCAGACGAAGCAAAAGCGTCTTAATATTGAAACATAGTATAGGCCGCGCCTGAGTATCCAGGCGCGGTCTATAATTTTAACCATTGATAATAATAATCTCTCGTTAAGACAATATATATTCCATTTACAAATCACCCTTTTCAGTATGAAATCATTTTCATAAATACTTTGGAGAGCAATGAATGCGTAGTGAACTATTGGCTTCACCTTATACGCTCGATGAAAACAAGTATGATTTGAGAAGTTTGCTTGGAAAATTCGCGGGCAAGCGCATTTTTTTTGATGGTGTTTTCAAGGGTGACTATAGCCTTGCCATCGTCAACCGCCTCCTCGCACAGGCATTGATCGCCACTGGCATTGAAATTTCCCTCTATACACCCGAGTCAGACTGGCAGACTGATGCACGGCTCGATGCTGTACCAGAAGTCAAGCGCCGGCTGCTCGCTCAGTATCCGGCTGGTGAGACTTACGACGTCCATCTGCGCAATACCTGGCCTCCGGCTACGCATGACATGCTTGGAAGATTCAATGCCTACGTCAATTTCGCTTGGGAAGAACTTGAAGTTCCGCAATACCTGATTTCGCGCTTTAACCGCGATCTTGACCTCGTGATGGTCACATCAAACTTCGTCAAACAGGCCTTTGTTCAATCGGGACTTACAATTCCGGTCGAAGTCGTCGGTAACGGAACGGACCATATAAAATCTCATGCCGGGCTTGCTACCGATTCTCCTTTGCCCCCCAGTGACAGGGCTCGCATTCTCCATGTCTCTTCATGCTTTCCCCGCAAGGGTGTTGACGTGCTTATCGAGGCGTATGCCCAAACGTTTAGCAGGGATGAACCGGTCGAATTGGTCATCAAGACCTTTCCCAACCCTGACAATATCCTCAAAACGGTCATGGCCAAATTCGACGAGCAGTTAAAGAGTGCGCCGCCCGTTGTTCTTATGGAGGAATATTGCAGCCCAGAGCAATTGCTTGGCTTGTATCGCACGGCCTCGCTCGTTGTGGCACCGAGCAGAGGTGAAGGATTTGGATTACCACTGGCTGAGGCAATGCGGCTGGGAATACCCGTGGTGACGACCGGCTATAGCGGTCAGGTGGATTTTTGCACACCCGAGACCGCATGGCTGGTTGACTATCACATGGCGCCATCAGTGGCACACGTATCGGGCTCATTAAGTCTGTGGGCCGAACCATCCGTTGCACATCTTGGAACGCAAATGCGGGCGGCACTTACAAATGAGGAGGAGGCACGCATGCGCAGCAAAAATGCGCAAAGGTTTCTGGACGAGCATACCGGATGGAACTCGGTTGCCGGCAGGGTCCTAGCGGCTATAGCCAAACCTGTGAAACTGCTGGTTGCTTCCAAGCAGCCATGGACAATTGATCTTGTCTCGTCCTGGCAGCAGCAATGCGGCTTGGCGACCTATTCGGGACACCTCTACTCAACCCCGGCACTCGCTGGTCGTTTTTCGCATATCTATGCGCGTCGATTTGTTGACGACGAGCTACCGGAAAGCGCTGCTGGCCAGATCGCCGAAACGGCTGCCATTACAACGCGGCCTTGGGGCTATGATCTTGCTTCATTGACGCGGTTTATCGCGGAAATCGAGAATGCGAAGGGAGATGTGCTGTGGATGCAGCATCATCCGGGACATTTTTCTACGCCGGATATGGAATTGCTGCTGAAGACGCTTCAACAGGTCAATCATAAACTTCGCGTCATTACCATGCACAGTGTCAAGGAAACCCTTCGTGGCGGGAATCTGGAATGGACAAAAGGCTTTGATGTCGTGTTTGTTCATTCCGCAGAAGATGCTGGCCTTCTGGCCAAGGCAGGCCATCCGAATCCGGTTGTTGTGCCTCATGGCGTGCGCGAAGCATCTGAAGCCGCACTGCAGCCCGATCCATCAACATTCACGATAGGCTCATTCGGCTTTCTGATGCCACACAAGAATATTGACGTTCTCGTGCAAGGTTTCGCAAAGGCGCGCCTCTTTGAACCGCGGCTGCGCCTCAAACTCCTTAATTGCATGGTTCCCAACGACGAATCGCGAGCGTCGCGAGCTCTGATTGAAAATCTGTTGAACCATTTCGACCTGCACAATGTTGCGACGGCCAGATTTGATTTCATCGACGAAACGGAGCTGAGCAATGAACTCTCCCAATGCGATCTGCTCGGCTTCCTCTACGGCGCGTCAACCGAAACAGCGACGGGTGCAGCGCGGATAGCCATGACTGCGGACCGCCCCTTGCTGTGCTCCCGCTCGCAAGTACTGCGGGACATGTGGCCAATCAGTCACGTTGTGCGGTCCGTCGACGTGGATTGCGTTGCTGAGGCGCTCGTAAGCCTTGCACAGAATCCTGACCTTCTTGGTCTGCGTGATGCCGATCGCCGTCAGGCAACACAGTGGAATTCGTATCCGCGCGTGGCTGCGCGACATGTTGTGATTATCGAACAGATGTTAGGGCGCAAATATGACAATCGCCGAGCTGCATAAGATCCCTCTTCAAGCCTTGCCAAAGGATGTCTTTTCCTTGCCGGCTGACGCATTTGTTGACGCTTGGGCATCGGCGTTCAATCTCGCCGAGACTGATCTGAACGCCGACCAAAGACATAATCTGGCACAGGCCATCCGTGATGGAACCAACAGAATGAAAGTTATTGATGCTCTGCGGGCTGCATCCCCCCAGACAAATGAGAAGATTGGTGATTTCTCGGCACAGGTCGTGCGTCGCCCGGCCGATCAGTTTGCACTGATCGAGAACTTCACCCGTTTCGCTCCTGATAGCGACGTGGCATTCCTCCGGTACAGTTTCTCCAAGATTCTTGGACGCGAACCAACGGATAAAGAACGTCTGGCTTTTGAGTTTGATCTGAGACGTGGCACGCGAACGCGGGAACAAGCGGTAAAGCAGATAGTCGGCATTGCCCGACGTGACGGGCGCATCTCACTTTGGGATACGCTTGACGAGACAGACCATTTGCCCGGTGAAGTGGACAACAGCGAAGCGCGTACCATACCTGCTGGCCTTTCCTACGATCTGAATGGCCAGGAAACATTGATTTTCGTTCGCGAAGTTCCCGGCTCAGGTTGGATGATCGGTCCCGATTTGTTGCGCCAACCGATCAACGTCGTGGACGATGGCTGGAAAGTAAGCCCAGGCTGGCTTTTTGCCGGTCCCAAACGCAGTTTGCAAGCCGGATCATGGCGCGTTCAGATCGACCTTATTCAGGAATTAAATGCTAAGCTTGCGATACAGCTGGTTGCCAATTCCGGTCTGGATATCCTGCAGGAAGTCACGATAGCAGGAGCATTCGCTGGCAATCTTTCCACCGACATCCGTGCGGAACACCGCTTTGTTGAATTGCGTGTGAAAGTCATCGATACGGGCAATGAAGTGTCCTGGGTTCGCATTCGGGATATTTCAATGGTCCGCGAGGTGAAATTATGATCCGGCTACCATTTTCCGGACAGACGGCAAAGCAGGCACTTAAACTAGCGGAAAGCAGCTTGGAACCAAAACGGACGGCCGTGGCTCAAGCGGACGCAGCGCGCAACCGCGGCGACTGGCAAACCGCAGCCACGTTTTACAGGCGTGCTGTTGCTGACAATCCTGCCAGAACAGACCTGCTGGTCCAGCTTGGACATAGCGAAAAAGAGGCGGGGAATTACGATCAGGCCGAGACGGCCTATCGCAAATATCAGGGTCTCCATCCGCGCGATGTGGATATACATGTGCAACTTGGTCATTTGTTCAATCGAAAAGGTGATCTGAAGACAGCCTTCACCTGGTATGACAAGGCTCTCAAACTTTCACCAGACGATCTGGAGATCGCGCGGCATGTGAACATCGCACGCAACGGTTCCAGCCAACCCGGTCTTGAACAGAATCGGCGCGATGCCATGCGCCTTGTTGAAGAAAACAATTGGTCAAAAGCCCGAGCTGCCTTGCGTGAACTGGTGGTCGACAATGGCCAGATCGACATGATTGCCGTTTATGCCAATGTTACGAAAGAAGACGGGGATTTTGACGAGGCATCGAAGCTTTATGGTCAGTATCGCGACTATGCCACGGCTTTCAATCCCGACAGTTTGGAAGATGTAGAAGTTCAGCTGGGCCATCTGCATAAAATAGCGGGCGATTACCGATTGGCGCTGGCCTTCTATATCAGGGCACGAAATCTCCAGTTTGAACGTATGGGGTATGTCGACTCGACCTCGCCATATGAGCGCGAAATTCAGGGATGCATCAGCGAGATTTACACCTGCTTCTAGGGCAATGTTCTCTTGAATGAACGGACCTGGCAACTGCCTTGACCGGTACTTGATACAAGCAGCTCCGGCCTTTCCGGCTTCAATAGGATCGTTTTGCCGGAAAGGCTCTAATTGCTGTGATCACGTATTGCTGTAAGCAGCAACCAGGCGAGCAGGTATCCAATAGACGTAACGAGCAGAACGATGGTGATGTTCTTCAATTCCGTTGGGAGTTCCGCCTTGTCAGGACGGTTGGCTGGGACCACCACCTCGAGATAGAGCTGCTGCCGCCTGGCATCAGCCCTTGCCGTCTTGAGAGAGTCGAGCGCAGAAAGAAGTGCTTTGTTGGAAAACTCCCGTTGCAATATCAACGCTTCATAATCGGCAATTCGCGGAGCGATGGAGCCATCTGTTCCAGCAATTTTTCCTTGCTCGAGCTTCAATTGCTCTTCGAGTGCGCTGATCCGACTGGTGATGAAGGGAATGGAACTGGAATCAGGTGCAGTTTCCTTCGTCTCGGCGAGATTCGCACGCGACGCCGCCAATTCGGCACTCAACCGGCTCATCAGTTCGACAAGCGAAATCGAATTTTGCCCCGGGTCGATCATCAGCTCCTTGTTGCGGAACAGGGTAATTGCCTTCTGCGCATCGATCATTCGTTGCTCGGCATTCGCAACTTCAGCGGTGGCGAAGCGGATTGCATCTCCCCTCGCCCGCTCGTTCATTTTGGAAAGCCGGTCGCTGCCAAGTTCAAGCAGTTTCACATTCATCGCATAGGCATCTTCTGCCCGGAAAGCCGATGTTTTGAGAACTGTTATACCGGTTGTGTCATTGTGAATGACCTGGACCCGCTGCGAATAATATCGATAGAGTTCTTCGAACAAACCTGTCTGCCAGGGGGCGGGAAACCGCGCGAAGATGTCTGCCTCAGGCCGATCGAAATAGCCCCGTATCGGCAGATCATCACTCATTCGCAGCAAGGCGTCACGAGAGCGGATATATTCCTGTGCAGAAAACGTGTCATCCTGCGACCGTGTAATCCCACTGTTCTGCAATAGATTGCCAAAACTGGATGATGAAGGCGGCGCAGAAACGCGCACAACAAAGGAAGACTGCGAAACATAAATCGGCGCGGCGATAAACAAATAATAAATGCTGACAGAGAGAACCGGAATGACAATGATGATCAAAGCAAAGCGCATTCGCCAAAGCTTGGATATCAATCCTCGTCTAGTCTTCTTTGCGGCCGGAACGAAAGAATTGGGAGCCAGACTATTTATGATCTTAATCCTTTATGGAATTGATACGAAAGCAGACAACGCATCATTCTCATTCCAAGAGAAGCAAAAAGAGTATAGGTCTAAAATATATGAGTTGTGAAGTACTTGGATCATCCTTGCGTTGATCAAAAGAACGTATATTGTTCATTTTGTCGCTTAGTGACTATAATTTAAAGAAGACATTCAATGGAAGCTGTTCCGTCGAAATCTAATAAGAACTCAGTTTTTATGACAGGCCTGCGCGCACAAACGCGTGTTTTAGGCGCATTGGTCATGCGTGAGATGATAACGCGGTACGGGCGTGAAAATATTGGCTTCCTATGGCTGATTCTGGAGCCCATGATTCTGACATGCGGTGTCATGCTATTGTGGACTCTGATGAAGCACGAGGCACATGGCCTAACGGTCATCGCCTTCGTGCTGAGCGGGTATATGCCCCTCACCCTATGGCGTCATATTTCCTCACACATGGTGTCCTGTCTGCGTCACAACATTCCTCTGATGTATCATCGGCAGATCCGTTTGGCGGATGCGTTGATTGCGCGCGCACTGCTTGAAATTGGCGGTACGACCTTCGCACTGCTTGTCGTCTATTCTGGCGCATATCTGGCTGGATTCATCGATCCATTTGAAGATATCGGCCTTAATCTGGCTGGCTGGCTGTTCATGGCCTGGTTTTCGTTTGCGGCAGGCCTCATTCTGGCGGCTCTTTCGGAAATATTTGAGGTTGTCGAAAAACTGGTGCCACCTTTCCAATATCTGATGCTGCCCATTTCAGGCATGTTTTTCATGGTTTCCTGGCTGCCGCATGGCGTACAGAAACTCGCGCTTTATGTTCCAACGGTTCATTGTTTCGAAATGTTCCGCGCGGGTACATTTGGTAATGCCATCAAGGCTCATTATGACGTCTCATACATTTTCACCTGCTGCCTGATTACCACGGCAGTTGGCCTTTACCTTGTTGAGCACGTTAGAAAACATATCAAATTCGAATAGGCTCAAGGGAGCTTGTCTTTAGTGAACTAATCCAAACAGTGCCAGTGGAGGATACCTATGCGCGACACGAATGAAGATTGGGAAAAATTGGCGCAAGACAATGCCTATTGGGCTGTTCTGACTGAAGATGAATTCAAGCCGAAGAAACTCACAAAGAAACATATGAATGCATTTTTTGCGACTGGCCGCGCAGACATTGCAAACCTTACTACAAAAATCAAAGGCCTTATTCCTGACTTTTCGACGCCGGTGGAATCGGTCATCGATTTCGGCTGTGGTGTCGGGCGACTGCTGATACCCCTCGCCGAGCAAGCTACCACCGCCATCGGCATCGACATATCGGAAACGATGCGCGCCATTGCTTTGAAAAATGTTGCCAGTCACGGGCTCAACAATGTCCGCTGCGTGGAAACCCCGGAAATTCTCGTCAAGGAAGGGGTTAAGGTCGATTGGCTCAACAGCTATATCGTCTTGCAGCACATTGAACCGCGCCGTGGCTACTTCATCATCAACGATCTCTTGCAATGTGTTAAGAGCGGCGGCATTGCGTCATTGCACATCCCGCTTTTCAAAACGGCAAACCGTGCAGAATATTATAACGACCGGATGATGTACTTCCGCAACGACTACTACAAAAATGAAACCGTATTTATTGACAGGGACAATTACGGTCATCCCGATATCCAAATGTATGATTATGATGCCAATACGGTCATGGCCCTGTTTCACAAGAACCAGATGACCAATGTCCACCTTTTGCATGATCGATCAACAACGGGCATTCACGCTTACCACTTCATTGCGCGGCGTGACTGAGGTTGAGTGTTGCTCGACTTATAGCGAGGCGTAAATATCAAAGGCAAATTTGACGTCGTCGAAGACGCGCCCCCGGCCATTTTTGAGCACAAGGGCAGATTTGCACTGGTCGGCGATGATATCGAGGGTATGCCCAACGATGATCATCGCCCGGTTTTTCCGTTTTACAAACAATTCATCGAACGACCGGCGCTGAAAGCGCTGGTCGCCAACGGCAATCACTTCGTCGATCAGGTAGCAGTCAAAATCGATTGCGAGAGACAGGCCAAAGGATAAGCGTGCGCGCATACCGGAGGAATAGGTCTTGATCGGCATTTGAAGATATTTGCCGAGATCGCTGAACGTCTCCACACAATCGCGGATTTCGTCAAACGGCCTGTTATAGATTCGCGATAGAAACCGCATGCAATCAAAGCCGGTCATCGAGCCACCAAAGCCGCCACTCAATGCGATTGGCCATGACAAGGACATGGACCGTGCGACGTGACCTGATGTCGGCATTTCAATTCCGGCGATCAATCTTACCAATGTAGATTTGCCCGCGCCATTGTGGCCAAGGATGGCGATTTTTTCACCGGCGCGCACTTCAAAATTGATATTATCCAGAACCCGCCGGGTTCCGCCATGAATTGGGTATTCCTTAACCAGATTGTAAGCGCCGACAACACCGTTTTTCGACAGTCCTTCCTGGGCCGGAACATTGGTGGTGAATTGTTGCGGCACCCCGTCAGAGTCTTTGAAAACAATGGTTCCGGGATTGGTCATGTTTCAGCGTGATCATAAATCTGGTTGATCAGGAACCGAACAATCCAGAATGCCGAAAAGCACAGTGCAAAGATCAGCAGAATTGAATAGAGGCGTTTTGGATAAAGCGCGTAATCCGGTCGATTTGGATTGACGATTCGTTCCAGATAAAGCTGCTGCCTTTGCGCTTCAATCTTTGCATTCTCCAGCGATGTGGCTGAGGATTCCAGCATTCGCATCCCGAGTTCACGTTGCAGGAGCAATTGCTCATACTGAGCGATGAGAGGAGCCATGGACGCATCACCGCCAACAATGCGCGCCCGCTCCGCACTGATCTGCGTTTCCATCGCGTCAATGCTGCTGCGAAGTGATTGAATCTGCGGGCTTTGGGGAGCCTGTTGAATGAGTGCAGTGTATTGAGCCTTGCTCTTGGCCACATCATCCGACAATTTGGCAATCATATCGAGCATCACAGCGGATTGTTTGCTCGGATCGATCATCGCCACCTTGTTGCGGAAACCGGTCAATGACTTCTGAACGTCTGCCATGCGGCTTTCGCTGTCAGTCATCTCAAGCTTCGCATAACGAATCGCATCCTGACGTGCGCGCTCATTAAGTTGGTTTATAAGCGTTTCGGCGCCTACAAGCAGCGCTTCAGTGAGTTTCTGCGCGTCTTCAGGACGGGATGCACGCACTTCCAATGTCGTGACGCCGCCGCTCGAGTCCGTATCAATAGTCATGATCCTGCGATAGTGCCTATAAAGAGCCTCTTCGGTCGCGTCGCTCCAGGGACGGGGAAACCGGGTAAGGATATCCGCTTCTGGCCGGGCGAGTAACTCCCTCAAATCGCTCCTCTCTTCCAACGTGGCGACGGCCGCGCGCGATTCAATATATTCCATCACCACATAGCTATCGTCCTGCGCACGAACAAAGCCCGTGCTTTGCAGAAATCCGCTGAGCATACCAGCTGCATTTCTGTTTGGGCTGCGCACAACGAAGCGCGTCTCGGATGCATATTGAGGTGATGCGATCACGCCATAGTAAATGGTGGAAAGGGTCGTCGGAAGAACGACCATCAGGATAAGCAGCACATGTCTGCGCAGCAATGCAATCAAACGATCGCGCCGTTTGCCTTTGTGTGCGTCGCCAACCTCGGACTGGCCAAGGTCAACAAGCGTCATGTAGTCGAGGAATTCTTCGTTGGGACTGAGTCGCGTCATGCAATCACGCGCTCATAGGTTGAAGGGCAGATTCTGCAATGTTTGCTTGGCAATGCCAATCTCATACTGATCTCCACAACCGCATCAGAGATGTCTACTACGCCACAAGATATAGTGAAACTAAACATTCCGCAATTATAACTGTATGGAACTATTGATATAATTAAAGTTATCGCAATACAAATGCATGTTAGCAACCATACAAAAACAAATACATATCTTATTGTCGTAAATATACTTGTTCTGGCGGATTTAGTATAGCGCCATAAAAAACCGGATGAAATAACTATCTGAAATTGCGTTTGTTTTGGGTTCTGGTGGCGTAACGTCAAACAGGAACCGATTGCGAAGGGGCTTGACGACCTGTGAGGGAGAAATCCGGGCAATCTGGTATAATCGTTCCTTTTCCGATCCGCGGACGTGCAATTCGCTGCTTTACTTCAGAAAAACCGCTTGTTCTTTTATTGCAGGGTCCTGTTGGACCGTTTTTCCGTACGCTTGCTGGTTCATTTGAATCTGAGGGTTTTGACGTCCTCAAGATCAACTTCAACGGCGGTGATTGGCTGTTTTCCCATGGCCCCGGCACGCTTAATTTCTGCGGCTCAATGGATGCCTGGTCGGATTGGCTTGATACGTTCATTCGCAGCAGGCGGCCCGAAGCTATCGTGCTTTTCGGTGACAGCCGCCCCTATCACCGCCAGGCAATCATGGTTGCCTTGCGCGCCGGAGTGCCTGTTTCATCTTTTGAAGAAGGCTATGTGCGTCCCAATTTCATTACCTGTGAATGGGATGGAAACAATGCGCTTTCACCCCTGCGCAGGCCGCAGCCCGCACACCACGAAATTCCTGAACCAGAAATTGTGGAGCCGGTAAAGGGCAACCTGTTTCGGGCCATGACTCTGTTCGCCATTCGCTACTATCTGGCCAAGACCGCGGGGGCCGTCTTCTTTCGCGGCAATGTGCATCATCGAAGCCGCGGAATCCTGTCCGAGTCCATTCTCTGGACCCGGAACTTTTACCGCAAGATTCGTCATTATCCGGCAAACAACGAGATGATGCTGAATCTGATCGAGAACCTTGAAAACCAGTATTTCGTAGTTGCGCTGCAAGTTCATGACGACCAGCAATTGTTGCGGCATGGCCGCGGCTGGACAATGGAAAGGCTCATTACCGAAAGCATCCGCTCATTCAAGCGATTTGCATCACCGGCGCATCATCTCGTGATCAAAGTCCATCCAATGGATCGCGGACATAAAAGCTACCGCCCATTCGCAATGGAATTGGCCAGAATCGCTGGATGTGCTGACCGGGTGCATATCGTCGATGATGGTTCAATTGGGCTGCTGATACGCCATTCCCTCGGACTGGTGACGGTCAACAGCACATCTGGCCTGCTCGCGCTGAACCATGGCAAGCCGGTGCTTTCCCTCGGCGAAGCGATTTATAACAGACGTGATCTCGTCTGGGGCAGATATAGCAATGATTTGGACGCCACAGCCGGGATCGACGATTTCTGGCTTTCGCCAATGCCGCCCAAGCGCGAAGCAGTCAAAGCCTTCAACAAGCGGATGCATGAAGAAAGCCTTGTCAATGGCAGCTTCTATCTACGCAACTTGATCGACATCACGACCAAACGCGTCGTGCGACGCATTCAGTCTGATTTGAAGGTCATCTCTGTCGATATCCCTTCGACAGAATCTGAACATCTGGCGGAAAGTCCCATTGGGAAAAAAGGAGCGGTGCAACAACAGGACATACTTTCCTCATTGTCCCCTGACCTTCCGAATTGACTGCCATGAATTTTGCAAGAACGTTCCCGCTTCCCCAGACAGTTCAGGTCAACCTTGACGGTGTTTTAGCCGAGAAAGCAAAGCAGACCGGCTGGTTGCCGCCGCAAGGGTCAGAACTGCTGGCATTTCTACCGACACGGCTTCGTTTCCCCCTCATCGGACCAGCTCTTGATGCGGTTGCCATCAAATCGGCGGAGCTGGTGTGGAATCGGGCGGACGGTATTGTGGGTTGGGGTGTAAAGCCTCTCGCACGCATGGCCCAGCGACTGGCTTTTATGCGTAATATTCCCTATTGGTCGTTGGAAGATGGCTTTCTCCGGTCCGTCGGCCTCGGCAAAGCGGGCGCACCGCCGGTCTCTATGGTCGCTGACGATCTCGGCGTCTATTTCGATGCGGCAAAGCCATCACGTCTGGAAGAATTACTCCAGCGCGGCGCAGAGAAACCGGATTTGGAGCGGGCACGCAATCTGCACGCACTGATCGTCGAACACCGGCTTACGAAATACAATCATCTGTTGGACTACAAGATTTCTCTGCCTGCAAGCCGTGGCAGACGCATTCTCCTCATTGATCAGGTTGCGGGCGATTACTCGGTGCCGGGAGCTGGTGCTGACGAACACGCCTTTCTGCGCATGTGGAACGAGGCCCGTGCTGTGCCCGGCGCAACCGTCCTCGTCAAAAGCCATCCGGACATTGTTGCAGGCTATTCCAAAGGCTATCTCAGCCACCTTCCCGGTCAACCGAACGTTCACTTTATCAATGAGAACGTTTCACCGCACGCGCTGCTCGATGTGGTGGACGAAGTCTGGACGGTTTCAAGCCAGTTCGGCTTCGATGCGATATTGCGCTCTGTGCCAGTGACGACGTTTGGCGTGCCCTTTTATGCGGGCTGGGGTCTTACCCGCGATTGGGCAGAGGGAGAGATTGCAACCAGAGCATTGCATCGTCGCAAGCGCAAAATCAGCCTTGATGCCTTTGTCGCGGCAACCTTGTTGCAATATCCACTCTATGTGGACCCGGTGACGAAACGGCCAACAACCGCCGAAAAAGCCGTTGATCGGCTTGTGTCTTGGCGTCGCCACGCGCTGGAGCGGCAGGGGAATTATCTCTGTGCAGGGTTCTCACGTCACAAACGAACGACCGTTCGCCACATGCTCACAGGCCCTTGGTCAAGCGTAACCTTTTGCAGCAGCAATCCGGGCAAGAAACAGCTGGCAAAAGCTGATTACCTTGTGCGCTGGGGCCAAAATGCAAACCTGCTTGCATCGGAAGAAAAGCTATCCGCTGCGATACCAGTTCTTCGCATGGAAGATGGCTTTATCAGATCTGCCGGTCTTGGCTCGGCCCTGACACCGGCCTCGTCGGTGTGTATCGACCGGGAGGCCGTCTATTACGATGCAACCCGCCAGAGCGGGTTGGAAAAATTGCTCCGGACAGCGCAGTTTGATCAGCCATTGCTGGAAAGAGCCGCCCGTCTGCGCCAGCGGATCATTGAGCACGGAATCACCAAATACAATCTGCGGTCCACCGTATCACCCGACTATCATGCGCTGGCGGCAGGCCGCCCCATCATAACGGTTGCGGGACAGGTGCCCGATGACGCCTCGTTGCAGTTCGGCCTTACCAACGGCGTTTCAAATATTGAATTGCTGAAGATCGTGAGAAAACGACGCCCGGATGCCTTCCTTGTCTACAAGGAGCACCCGGATCTCCTTGCCGGTAAGCGCAAGGGGCTCTCCGATGCAACTGTTCTTGCCAAAACTGCAGATCTGGTTGTCGGCGACGTGGCCGTCGATCGTCTTCTGGACGCCAGCGATGAGGTGCACGTAGCCACATCACAGCTGGGCTTCGAAGCCTTGATCCGGAGACGTCAGGTCTGGTGTTACGGATTGCCGTTCTATGCGGGCTGGGGCCTGACCCATGACGGTGTAACCCCGCTTCGCCCGCGCCGTACGCTTTCGCTCGATGAGCTGATTGCAGGGGTACTCATTCTCTACCCGCATTATCTGTCCGGCGAAACCGGACTGCCCTGCGAGGTCGAAGACGTCATCGATGAAATTCACGCAATGCGCAACAAAAAACGCAGTCTTATACGCCGGTCATTGCACCGGATGGGGTGGGCATGATGAACGCAATTTCAATGGACATTTCCCGGCTAATCGGTCGATCACATTACTCGACACCAACGGGTATTGATCGCTTTGAGCTGCAATATGCCCATTGGGCCAAGGCGCGCAGTTCCTTCTTTGTTGAAATGGGGCGCAACAAACCAATAGCGATTAATCAGGGCCGCGCAACAGGGCTTATCACCGATCTCAGTGCGCGGTGGTCAGGAACGGCGTTGAGCCCGAAGCAATCGACGGAGCTTGAAAAGATTTATGCGGCCATCGATGGGCATATATCCTGGTGTGATATCAAATGCGCGTCCAATAGCGCGCAGCCGACCAAGGTAAAGCAGTGGAGACTTGCAGCGGGCAAGGCTTTGCGAACATTTCTGCCAGCAGGCCCGATGGAACGGAATGCCCCATTTGTGCATGTCTCACATACAAATCTCGATAGGCCCGCAGCCTTTTCCTGGCTTGATGCGAAGCGGCAAAGCGGTGTCTTCTACGTCCACGACCTTATTCCTGTTACCCATCCGGAATTTGTCCGCGCAAGAGAACCGCAACGGCACCTGCGAAGGATGGATACGGTCTTGCGTCATGCGGGTCTGGTGCTTTGTAATTCCCAGACAACCGCCCGCTCACTGCGTTCATTTGCCGAAGAACGGGGGCGCACCGCACCACCCATCGCCATTCTCCCGCCGGGTATCGAAAATAGCTTTCGCTATGCGAGCCGAACAGCAACGCCGCGCACAAGAAACCCCTATTTTGTCATTGTTGGCACAATCGAACCCCGCAAGAATCACATTCTGCTGCTGCAATTGTGGCGCTGGCTCGTCGAGCGGGATGGAGCAGACGCGCCACGTCTGGTGATCGCGGGCAAACGTGGATGGGAAAATGCACAGGTATTTGCGACGCTGGATCGATGCCCGCAGCTGCGCAATATGGTGATTGAGGTATCCGATCTCGGGGACGCTGCATTGGCCGATCTGATGTCCGGAGCCGCTGCCCTGCTGGCACCTTCCTTTGTCGAAGGGTACGGCATGCCTGTAGCAGAAGCCATGGCAACGGGCACACCGGTCATCGCATCCGACATCCCGTCCCACAGGGAAATCCTGGGCGATCAGGCCATACTGCTCGATCCCAGCGATGGCCTTGGTTGGCGCGCTGCGGTTGATGCCCATACCAGTGAATATCGCAACAAATCGCGCCATACATCACAAGATTGGAATGGACATTTTAAAGTATTGGATGAATTGTTAGCGGATGCCGTGCAAACATCACGGTAACAGACTGAGTTTCACTTGATGTAGCAGATGAATTCCAATGAATGTGAAGGCGTCATGACGAGTTACAATGATATTTTAAATTGCTACAAATTTATCCTTGGACGTGAAGCAAACCCTGAAGAACAAAAAATAATATCCGAGAACCTGCTTAATATCTCGGATATCCCGTTTGGCGAACATCGCAGGAGATTCCTGTCTTCTACGGAGTTCCACCAAAGGCATGCAGAGGTTATTTTTAATAACTTCGTTCGCAAGAGCATTGAGGTGCTCTACGAAACAAAGGACAACTTCAAGATTTATCTGGATTTACGCCAGTATCACATGACGTTTGGCATCTTTAACGGCCAGTACGAAAAATTCGATATCGACATCATCAAGGCTGTGACCCCCGACAAGGGTGTGTTCTTCGATGTGGGCGGCAATGTCGGATATTATTCGCTTTCCGTTGCGACCAAACCCAATTTCTCCGGCAAGATCGTTTCATTTGAGCCTTTGCCGCATCTCTGGAATCTGTTCAGCAAGTCAATCGTCGAAAACAAACTTTCGAAAATCGTCACGGTACACAAACTGGCACTTGCCGATGCACCGGGAACCATGGAACTGAACACAGCCGAGCATACGGTCAATGCCGGAGCGACAAGTCTCATCGCCGGTTCCGGAAACACAAAATCCGAGCGCAGCACGAAAGTGGAAACACTGGATGCGATGGCCAAAGGTTTGAAGCCTGATTCCATCAAGATCGATATTGAAGGTGCGGAAGGCCTGTTTTTCGCTGGCGCTGTCAAAACCATTCCTGCATCGAACCCGACAATGCTTGTCGAGGTCAACCGGGAAGTGCTTGCCACGCTCTCCAAGACCACCCCCGGCAGGATTTTTGACCGGTTGGCAGGCTGGGGTTACGAGGTCTGGGAAGTGCTGGAGGATTCTGTGCGGCAATTGCCAACAGCTCAGGCTATCGACACGGCTTTCCCGGCAGGACGTGTTGCGAACATTCTGGCTATTCATCCCGATCGCAAACACGACGTCGCGGAACGGCTAAAGACACTCAACCTCACGCTCTGACAGCCAAAACCACCTGATACATTTCTTTCCTGATCTCTCCATCTTGGGCTATAGCTGCGCAAGATGGAGGAATCGGCATGCAAATCATTAACAGGGTCATGGTTGGAGAATCTCTGGTTGGCGAAGGCAACGAAGTTGCCCATATCGACCTGTTGATCGGCCCGCGTGGCAGTGCGGTGGAGACGGCTTTTTGCAATGCCCTCACCAACAACAAGGACGGTTTCACTTCTGTTCTGGCAGTGATTGCGCCGAATCTGCCCTGTAAGCCAAACACTGTGATGTATAATAAAGTGACGATCCGGGGCGCGGGACAGGCCGTCCAGCTATTCGGCCCGGCGCAATCCGGCATTGCCAAAGCAGTTCGCGATTCCGTCGCGGACGGCATCATTCCGCAGAACGAAGCAGACAATCTTTTCATCTGCGTTGGCGTTTTCATCCATTGGCAAGCACGGGATGACGCCAAGATCCACGACTATAATTATCAGGCAACCAGGGAAGCCATCCAACGGGCAGTGTCGGGTCATCCAACCGCTGCGGAAACGCTGGCAGCGGCTCGCTGAGGCAGTCTATTGATGATCGCGGCGACGCGGCGATGCGGGTACCGTTGGCAATGCGGGTTTGACGGGAGCGATCTGTGCCTCGCGTTTTCGCTCGATCTCTACGCCAACGCCGCCGGGTCCGAGTTCAAGCTTTTCAGCGCGAACGATGACACGGGTCACACGCGGGTTTTCCAGAATGAATGCCGCCACGCGCTCCGCAAGAGTTTCCGATAGCTCAATATGCCCACGCGCAACAATCGTGCGAATACCATCCATGATAAGATCATAGGAAACGATGTGACGCATATCTTCAGGATTGCGTGTCACCCGCAAAACTTCGGCGGTCACATCGAACCGCACCTTCTGAGCGATGCCATGCTCGAAACTGTAAGCACCGATATGAACGGGCAAGACGAAATCGCGAACAAAAATCTTGTCGGTACCAAGCCCTTCTTCTGCCGGATCGGGGAAATAGCCACGGGCTGCCAGCAGTTGATAATCAACACCGGAAGCAAGATTGGTCTGGCGTTCTTCCGGAATGAGTTCGCGTATTCTGGTTGCCGCCTGCGCACTGATTGCGCGTGAGTTCGCCGGGTCAAGAAGCGCTTCACGAAAACCCAGAATATCGAGTTGAAAACTCAATAATCTGGGAATGTCAGGGGTTTCGAGCGCTCCGGCTACGCCAACCAGCATCGAATGCCCGTGACACTCACGCACAAAGGCATCGATAGTTGAAAGAGGCAGATGGTTGAGCAGTCGCGATCCATTGCCGGTGTCGAGCATAACAGCATGGAAACCCTGCGCCACCAGCCCGGAAACATCGGGCAGATCATCAGTGATATCCGTATGAACAACGGCAATCCACTTCGTTTTGCCATAATCAGGCAATGGGCCGGGAGGGGCAGAAACTTCTATGGGAAGCTTGATGAAATCGATATCAAGCGCCCGCAGTTCAGCCGCATGCGATGTGAGCGCTGCCCATGCCAGTGTTGTGCACAGGAGAGCCTTATCTCCAATCGCATCTGCATAGGGTCGCAATGCCTCCGGATCAGATACCGGCACATCAATCACGTCGGCACCGCATTGAAGGACAATCTCAGCCTCTTCAAAACTATGAACGGTCACGAGCATCTTGGTCATGGGCAAAAACCTCCGGATGCACCATGAACTACATATATCGGCGCATTGTTGCGCCGATCATGACGCCATGAAATGGCGTCATTGCGAAACATTGCGCTTATTTCAGTGCCAGCTCAGGACAACCTTGCCTGAATTTCCCGAACGCATGGCATCGAACCCGGTCTGAAAATCATCAATCGGCAGGCGGTGGGTAATGATCTCGCTGAGATCGAGCCCGCCTTGCACAAAAGCAATCATCTTGTACCAGGTTTCGAACATCTCACGTCCGTAGATACCCTTCAGATTGAGCATCTTGAAGATGACCTTGTTCCAGTCGATCTCAAAGCCTGTTGGTGCGATACCAAGGATGGCAATCTTGCCACCATTGTTCATCTTGTCGATCATATCGCGGAACGCCGGGGCAGCACCGGACATTTCAAGTCCCACATCGAAACCTTCCGTCATGCCGATCTGGCGCATCACATCCGTAAGGTTCTGCGACGAAGCATCAACCACGTAGTCGATACCAAGCTTCTTGGCGAGTGCAAGGCGAACCGGATTGATATCGGTTATGACAACCTTGCGCGCTCCGGAGCGCTTTGCAACCAGTGCGCCCATGATGCCGATCGGTCCAGCACCGGTGACAAGAACATCTTCGCCAACCAGATCAAAACTCAGCGCTGTATGAACGGCATTGCCGAACGGATCGAAAATTGCGGCGATCTCGTCAGAAATATCATCGGGGATTGGCACGACATTATATTCGGGAATACAGACATATTCGCCAAATGAACCCGGCCGGTGCACACCAACACCAAGCGTGTTGCGGCAAAGATGCCCCCTGCCCGCCCGGCAATTGCGGCACGTACCACAAACGATATGGCCTTCACCGGAAACCCGCTGTCCAACCTTGTATTTCGTGACAGCCGAGCCAATATCGGCAATCTCACCGCAAAATTCATGCCCGACTACCATGGGCACGGGTATCGTCGCCTGCGCCCACTGATCCCAATTATAGATATGAACGTCCGTACCGCAGATCGCGGATTTCTTCACGCGGATCAGCACATCATTGGGACCCGGCTCCGGCACAGGAACGTGTTCCATCCAGATGCCGGGTTCGGCTTTTGCCTTTACCAGTGCCTTCATCATATTCGACATGGTTTTTTTCCTATTTGATGATGCCGAGATCACGCCCGACTTCCGCAAAGACGTCTATAGCGCGGGCGACATCTTCGGTTGTGTGGGCAGCAGACATTTGCGTGCGAATACGCGCCTGACCTTTCGGCACGACCGGGAAGGCAAAGCCGACGACATAGACGCCTTTATCAAGCATGCGCGATGCCATTTCCTGTGCCAGTGATGCATCGCCGAGCATCACGGGAATGATCGGATGATCAGCACCGGCAAGCGTAAAGCCAAGCTTGGTCATATCCTTGCGGAAATGTGCGGCATTGGCGCTGAGACGCGCGCGCAATTCGGCACCCTGATCGATCAGATCAAATACTTTCAGCGATGCAGCGGCAATAACCGGTGCAAGCGTATTGGAGAAGAGATAGGGCCGCGAGCGCTGACGCAGCCAATCCACCACCTCTGCCTTACCTGACGTATAACCACCCGAAGCACCACCCAGAGCTTTGCCCAGCGTGCCCGTGATGATATCGACCCGGCCTTCCACGCCACAATATTCAGCCGAACCACGGCCATTCTTACCGACGAAGCCAACCGCATGGCTGTCATCGACCATGACCATCGCGCCGTATTTTTCTGCGAGATCGCAAACGCCCTGAAGATTGGCGATAATGCCATCCATGGAGAAGACGCCATCCGTGGCAATCAACTTGAACCGGCTGCCTTCGGCTTTCTTCAATTCTTCTTCAAGCGCCGCCATATCATTATTGGCGTAGCGGAAACGCTTTGCCTTTGACAGGCGCACGCCATCGATAATGGAGGCATGGTTGAGCGCATCGGAAATGATCGCATCTTCTTCGCCAAGCAGCGTTTCAAACAGACCGCCATTGGCATCGAAACAGCTGGAATAAAGGATCGTATCTTCAAGACCGAGAAAGCTGGAGATGCGCGCTTCGAGCTGCTTGTGCTCTTCCTGCGTGCCGCAGATGAAACGAACCGAAGCCATGCCATAACCGTAACGGTCAAGCGCTGCCTTTCCGGCCTCTGCCAGCTCTTCATTGTTGGCAAGGCCAAGATAGTTGTTGGCACAGAAATTCAGAACCTTCGCACCACTGGAAACCTGGATTTGTCCGGCCTGCTTGGAGGTGATGACGCGCTCGGACTTGTAAAGGCCTGATTCCTTCAAGCCTTTCAGCTCGCTCGTAAGGTGATCAATGAATTGCTGTGTCATGATCCGTATGGTGTCCTGCTTGGTTCTTCCGGCAACGGGCCGTGGCGGTTGTGCGTATTCGGATATTCGCAGGCAGTGTCATCTCACGATCGGATGAATGTCTCAAGCCCCAGATTGAACAGCGGTCGAACCGCACCAAGAATAGCAAAATCCTCACTCGATTTGTCTGCCACCAACATAGGCAGTTCGAGAGTTCCGATCAGCCCTTCCGCCCGAAAGGCACTCTCGAATGCTTGCCAAACATCCGCATTGGCAATGAACGGACCTGTCACGATGACCCGTTTCGGGAAGAGCAGGCGGCAGACATTGGCCAATGACCGCGCCATCAGTTGCAGCGCTGTTCGTATATCAGGCATGTCGAGCAACGAGCGTTCCGACAATTGCCCTGATAATGTCTCTTCATCTTCTGCAAGATCAGGCCAGATTGCGCGCATCTGGGGCAAAAGGGCCCACAGGGCCGCCGCGGTTTCCAGACATCCATGATTGCCGCAACCGCAAGGCCGGTCATCCAGCAGATTAAAACGCCAGTGGCCAATTTCTCCGAATGGGCCGCCAGCACGGATGAACGGATCACCATTGACGCTATAGGCCAGACCAATGCCCCAGCCCCAATGCAGCAGCAAAGTATTGTCTGTGCCATAAACAGGGTCCTGCAATACGCGCGCATTAAGTTCCGCATCGAGGTGACGACAGACGAGAACCACAGGTGTCACAGGCGCGAGCGCCGCTGCAATGTCAAAATCTCTGAGGTCCGGCCAGCGCGACGTCAGCAGCCAAGTCTTGGTTTTCACATCGACAACGCCGGATACGGACACGGATGTACCGATGTGCTGCATCCCCAATGGGCACTTGCTGGCCAATAATTGGACCAGTTCCTGCATTGCAGCCGTCATCCGGTCACGGTCCACATCGGATGGAATATCGAGACTTTCGCGTGCCAGCGTCTGCCCGCCAAAATCAACAAGCGTGCCACGCAATGATCGGCTGGATACGTGAATGACCGTTGCCCCAAAACGTTTGACGTTGAGACCGATCTGCACGGCAGGTCTTCCCCGCCCGCTTTTCTCGCCCGCTGTCTCCAGAAGCAAGCCGCGCGCAATCAGATCACCCACCACTTTCGATGTGGTGGTCGAAGTCATGTCGAGCGTTTCGGCAATGCCGGGGCGGGAGTGCTGGTTGCCGTCCGAAATCAAAGCAATGACGCGTGCACAATCGCGCTGGTGGGCGTCGTCATAGTGCGTTTCGTCTATCGTTAAAATCATGCGGAAACAGCCTCGATCTTATTTTTGAATAATATTATTCTAAAATAGCTTGCGATGCCAGGGATAGCTATGCTTACAATGGCCAACACGCTGAAAAGCATATGCAAGAAGGTTGGTAAAGCCCATGGTTGATACGCGCATTTTATCGGACAAGCAGAAACTTGGCGCGACGGGGGCTGAGCTGGGTGCAGCTGCCATCCGTCAGGCGATTGCGCAAAAGGGTAAAGCTTCAATCATTGTCGCCACAGGTGCCAGCCAGTTCGAACTCCTGCAAAACCTTGTGGCGGCTGAGGATATTGACTGGTCAAAAGTCACGGCATTCCATCTCGATGAATATGTCGGCATGGACATCACCCATCCTGCGAGTTTTCGCAAATATCTGCAGGAGCGATTTATTGCACCCCTGGGCGGCAAGGTTATGTTTTATCCGGTGAATGCCGAGATTGACCCACAGGCAGAGGCGCAGCGGTTGAGCAAAATGATTGCCGAGCACGATATCGATGTGTGCTTTGCCGGTATCGGCGAGAACTGCCACTTGGCATTCAACGATCCGCCTGCGGATTTCGATACGGATGAGCCCTATATCGTCGTGACGCTGGATGAAGCCTGCCGCAAGCAGCAAATGGGTGAAGGCTGGTTTCCGTCTCTGGAAGCAGTGCCGCAGCAGGCAATCTCCATGAGCATCAGGCAAATTCTTAAAAGCCGCTTGATCATCCTTTCTGTACCTGATGAGCGCAAATCACAGGCCGTGAAGGATGCGCTTGAAGGCCAGGTTGATCCACGTTTCCCGGCTTCAATCGTCCAGAGCCATTCGCAAACAATCCTGTTGCTTGATCCAGATTCAGCGTCGAGACTGGCATGATCACAGGCGGCCTTGTCGATATTCAGGTGAATGGTTTCGCCGGCGTGGATTTCAACTCCACGGGCCTCACACCTGAAGCACTCGACCATGCATTGGAGGCAATGCGGGCAACGGGTGTAACCACATGCCTGCCAACGATTATCACCGCCTATCCCGATGAACTGGAAGCCCGGTTTTCCGCGCTGGATCAGTGTGTGAATTCAAGCCATCTCGGACCTTCAATGTGTCCGGGATATCACCTTGAAGGTCCGTTCCTTAATCCGGCGCAGGGTTTTTCCGGGTGTCATCCGGCTGGCGCCATGACAGCAGCGGACCCGGCGCTGGTTGCTCACCTTCAAAGCAAGATCGAAAGGCCAATCCTTCTCGTCACCGTCGCACCTGAAATATCCGGCGGCCTCGACTTTATCAGGGCTATGACGGCGCAAAATATTCTGATTGCGATTGGCCATTCGTCGGCTGATTTCGCCATGGTTGAGGCGGCGGCAACAGTGGGTGCAACCATGTCCACCCATCTGGGCAACGGTCTGCCACAGACAATGGCAAAGCTTAACAATCCTCTTTTTGCACAACTTGGCGAAGACCGGCTTCTGGCCACTTTCATCGCCGATGGCATTCATCTTCCGCCCAAAGCGCTGAAATCGCTGATGCGCGCCAAAGGCTTTGAACGCTGTGCTTTGGTGACTGACGCCGTTGCCGCCGCCGCTGTCCCCGCCGGTATCTATGATTTCGCGGGCATGCGCATAGAGCGCACCGAGGATGGCACTGTCCGTTTGCCCGGCACGGTGGGTCTCGCCGGGTCGTCTCTCCGTCTCGATGATGCAGTCCGTAATCTCGTGCATTGGGGCATAGCAAGCTTCGAACAGGCGGTCGAAATGGCTTCAAGGCGATTGCTGGATGCGCTGGAGCCAGTCTTGCACGCCCGCAACATCACCCTCCCGCATACGGAAATTGAATGGTCTGAGACAATGACCGTTCGCAGTGTCCGTATTGGCGCGGAGGTCAAGCATTACAACTGAAATATCCAAGAACAATAAAGGGGAATGCAAATGGGAAATGATCAGTTTCGAATAAACCGCCGGATATTGCTCGGCGGCATGACCGCATCCGCAATGGCAGGCGCAATACCGGCATGGGCAAAGTCGCCCACCCTGCCCGCAGCGCCCGTTGTGATTACGGTGATGGATGTGGGCGGTGCGCTCGCGCTGATGCAGCCAGCCTTCGAAGAATACGCCAAGACCTATCCGGAGCGGGCATCACGGATTATCTTCACCAAGGCGCCGGTTACGGAACTTGCGGGAAAACTCAAGGCGCAGCAGAGCGCGGGTCGCGTCGATATTGATATCGTGCTCACGGGCAGCGATGGCTTGGCCGCAGGGCTTGCCAATGAGACATGGCTGAAAATCCTGCCGGATTTTGCCGACAAATTTCCGGGCATCGAGGAAAACTACGAACCGGCAGCGCTCGCCCTGCATAAGGCGCAAGGGGACGGATTTGGCGTGGTCGTCAACTACTACCCCTCCGGTCCCCTGATCGAATATGATCCAGAGCGCGTGAAAAAGGTACCGACCAGCGCGGAAGAACTTTTGGCTTATGCCAAGGAAAACCCCGGCCGTTTCATGTATGCCCGCCCGACCAATTCCGGTCCGGGACGCACATTCATGATGGGTCTGCCTTATATTCTCGGGGATAAGGACCCGCAGGATCCCGTTAATGGCTGGGACAAGACATGGGCTTATCTCGCCGATCTTGGCCAGTATATCGATTATTACCCTGCGGGCACTGGCGCCACGATGAAGGAATTCGGCGAAGGATCGCGCGATATCATCATCAGCACCACCGGTTGGGACATCAACCCGCGAGCGCTCGGCATTGTGCCTGAAACTGCCAAGATCGGAACCCTCAAGGGTTTCCATTGGGTCTCGGACGCCTTCTTCATGTGCATACCCAAGGGCATAGCGGACGACAAGGCTGCAGTTGTGCTTGACCTTATGGCCTTCCTCCTCACGCCAAAGGCGCAGGCTTATTCATATGACGAAGGTTATCTCTATCCGGGTCCCGCCGTGAAAAACGTACCCCTGTCGATGGCCCCGCAACACAGTCAGGATGTCATCAAGCAGTTTGGCCGGGAAGAATATGCCGGGCTGATCGCCAACAACCCCATCGAATTGCCCCTAAAGCCGGACAAAATGGTGCTGGCGTTCCGCAAATGGGACGAACTGGTCGGATCAAAGAAATCCAAATAGGTGCATGACGGGTCGGGGCAGGTATCTGCCTCGATCCCTACTGGACCTGAACTAGATGCCCAGCCGAGACCTCATTGTATTGCCGGACAGGCACAACAAAATCGGGCGTGCGCACCGGGCTTTTGATCTCGTCATTGGAGACAGGCCGCTTGATACCCCGCCGGGATGGATCAGGTACAGGCACAGCAGATATCAGCTTTTTCGTATAGGGATGCTGCGGGTTCTCAAAGATGGCTTCGCGCGAACCAATCTCGACGATCTCACCAAGATACATGACGGCAATACGATGGCTGACCCGTTCCACCACGGCTATATCATGCGAGATAAAGAGATAAGCGAGGTTCAGGCTTGCCTGCAGGTCGAGCAGTAGATTGATCACCTGCGCCTTGATCGAGACATCCAGCGCCGACACCGATTCATCAGCCACGATCAGCTTGGGATCAAGTGCCAAAGCCCGGGCAATGCACACGCGCTGTCTCTGGCCACCGGAAAACTCGTGCGGATAACGGCTTGCCATGTCAGCATGCAGACCGACGCGCTCCAGAAGATCGGCGACACGATCCCGCGCCTGCGCACGCGTTCCGAGCCTATGCTCAAGGTAGGGTTCGGCAATCGCAGCACCAACCGGGATACGCGGATTGAGGCTGGCAAACGGGTCCTGAAAGATCATCTGCATGCTGCGACGCATATCGCGCAGCCGCTTCGGTTCCATGGTTAGAACATCTTCTCCGTTGAGCAGAACCTCACCGCTTTGCGGCTGCACCAGCCGCATGATGGAACGCCCGGTGGTGGACTTGCCGCATCCGGATTCGCCAACCAGCGACAGCGTCTCACCCGGTTGCAGGGTAAACGACAAGTTCTCTACCGCATGAACGCGGCCTTCCAACTGCCCGAACATCCCAGAATGAATATTGAAACGGGTGGTGAGGTTCTTCACTTCGAGCAACGGTTTGACTTCAGTCTTGACGGTATCCGCTGCCTCAACGGGAATGTCCGAGGTGCCGGTTGCACGATCAACCACGGGAAAACGCAAAGGACGCTTAAGTCCTTTCATCGATCCAAGAATGGGAACGGCCGAAAGAAGCGAGCGTGTATAGGGATGTTCGGGGCGGGCAAATATATCTTCGGTTTTCCCTGTTTCTACCGCCTCGCCATTATACATGACGACAGTGCGGTCGGCGATTTCAGCGACCACGCCCATATCATGGGTGATGAAGAGAACCGACGTTCCCTCCTCTTCCTGCAACAGTTTGATAAGATCAAGAATCTGGCCCTGAATGGTCACATCGAGCGCCGTGGTCGGCTCGTCGGCAATCAACAGCTTTGGCTTGCTGGCCAGTGCCATGGCAATCATCACGCGCTGGCGCATGCCGCCGGAAAACCGGTGCGGATATTCGTCAAAACGCGATTTCGCTGCGGGGATGCGCACCTTTTCGAGAAGCCGGATAGTCTCAGCTTTTGCGTCCGCCCGCGACATGGAGGAATGACAAAGCAGGGCTTCGCTGATCTGCTGCCCGACCGTGAACAGCGGATTGAGGCTGGTCATCGGCTCCTGAAAAATCATGGCAACGTCATTGCCACGTACAGCCCGCATCTGGTTTTCAGGAAGTACAAGGATGTCCTTGCCACCAAGCATGATCTTGCCTTCGATGCGGCTCTTGTCCTTTTGCAAAAGCCGCATGATCGACAGAGATGTCACGCTCTTGCCCGAACCGGATTCGCCAACAATAGCCACCGTCTCTCCCGGCGCCACGTCAAACGAGACATTACGCACGACAGGCCGCCATTTGCCATCGGACTGGAAGGATGTCGTCAGATTGGAGACAGATAATACAGGGGCCAGTGAATTTCCCCTGTTATCCGGATATGAAGGCTGACGATTTTCCATAAATACTAATCCTTTCCGCTGGCAGATGACGGTGCGCTGATCAATCAGGCCAGCGCATGAGACCGGCCATGCGGCGCGTGTAACGGTTTTCAACAGGCGTTGAGATGATCTCGTTGGACGCGCGCGCCTTGCCGAGTTCCTCGACCAGACGGGTTGCCACAATGGTTTCTTCGCCGGGGTGCAGATTGCACGGGTCCATGTAGAAATAACCGTGCTCGACCTCATGATCGCGAACGATTACCGGGCGCGAACCCTGCGCCAGTGCGTCGGCCAAGTCCCACGCACTGATATGCGCAGCCTGCGGCTCGATGATAACGCGGATGCGGTCGAGCGGATTGTTTGTTGGATCTGGTTCGATAATAGTTGTCACGCCGGGCTTGCCCGCAAGCGTCTGCTGCCAGAGATTGAGATAGCCGGTTTCCCGTTCGCGAATACCCGCATGGTCGCGTTTTTCCCATGCTTCCAGCGCAGCGATGGTTCCAAGAATGCTTTCCTTGCCCACCTTCATGCCACGGCCAATGCCCATGTTCTGCAGAAAAGTATTGCGGACGAAATCCTTGGCACCGGCAACAATTCCGCCTGTTGGGCCACCAAGAAATTTGTGCGCGGAATAGAGCGCGATATCCGCACCCTGTTCCAGAAAGATTTTGAGATCATATTCAGAAGCTGCGTCAACGATGACAGGCACACCGCGTGCGTGGCAGACTTCCGCAAATTTCTTCAGGGCTACGAGGCCATACTGAACCGTATGATGCGAGACCACAAAAACGGCGGCGGCTGTGCGCTCATTGATCGCCCCATCAAGATGGTAGGGATAACAGGACGTTGCCTGACCGACCAGAATTGCCTTGGCACCTGCAAGCCGGATACCCTGATCTACAGGGGCACCGTAGCTGACCACGTGGCCCATCTGGATAATGACTTCGTCCTTTAAACCCGTCGTATCAGGCAAGCGTTCGATGGCGGCAAGATCATTGCCTGTCATGGCGGCTGCCACTGCGAGACTGATACCAGCAGAACAGGACGCAGTAACAAAGCCTGCCTCGCCGCCCGTCAGGCGCGCAATCACCGGGCTCGATCTTTTCTGCAGATCATTGACCTCAACAAATTGCGGCAGGATCGCCGTCATGGCCGCTACAGCCTCCGGCACCACAATCGAAGCACCCAACGATGTCATCGTTCCCGAAACGTTGATAACGGGTCGCAACCCCAACGTTTCACGGATATCATCAGGGTTATGAGAGTCGGTCATGCTGTTCTCCTCGAAATGTTGCCGCTTGCAACGCATTCCATTTGTCAGGCATATATGCCACTATAATGTAATAGACTGTTTGAAGACCAATCGATCCTGCCAGGAGCCTGAACGTGGACGCAAAGACATCAGACATGGATGCCACCCGCGATTTTGAGAAAAACGAAAAACCTGATGCCACCGCTCGCCGTTCGCGTGTCAGCGGCATTGATCGGGCCTTGCAGGTTCTGGATCATCTGTATGAAACCGGTAGCCCGGCTGGTGTTTACGGGATCGCCAAGGCCATCGGCGCGCCGCTTTCCACGGTTTACGTCATCATTGATGATCTGGTCGAAAAAAACCTTCTCTCGCGCAACAATGACGGTTCCGTCTGGCTCGGCGCGCGGCTTTACCATTACGGCCTCGCCTATGCCCGCTCGCTGGATTTTCTCGATGTGGCCAATCACGAAATGCACAATCTGAGCCGCGTTTCCGGTGAAACCGTGCAGGTATGCGGGCGCGATGGCGATCATATGATGGTTCTGGCCATGGCCGACGGCCCCGGTCATTTCCACGTCACCTCGCGCGTCGGCACCCGCGTTCCACTCAACTGGACCGCTTCGGGCCGTTTGCTTGTCGGCCATCTGCCTGAAGCGGAACGGCTGGAGCTTTTCAAGCGCTGCGCCAAATCTTCGCCCACTGGCCGTGCCGTCATCGAACCGGCGGCGTTGTCGAAAGCCGCCGGAGAAGCGCTGCAATCGCGCATCTCCATTCAGGCTGGTGAATCGGACTACGCCGTCGCCTGTGTTGCCTCGCCGGTTTGCGACGACAAGGGCACCTGCGTTGCCACCATTTCCATCGTTCTGCCCGAACAGAAGATTGCCGATAACCCCGTGCGCTATACGGCCGAGGTTAAGGCATCTGCTGAACGGATCGAAACCGTGATGGGCTGGCGCAGTCATTCCTGATCCTATGCTTTCAAGGCGATGATCGCCTCGATCTCCACAGTGATATTGCCCGGAAGTGAGCCAAAGCCCACAGCCGAGCGGGCATGCTGTCCGGCATCGCCGAACACATCGATCAGCAGATCGGAACATCCATTGATGACAAGCGGGTGATCCGCAAAATCAGGCACGGCATTGACCATGCCGAGCAGTTTGACCACCTGTTTGACCCGGCCAAGATCACCCAAAGCCGTATGCAGAACCGCCAGCAGGTTGATCCCTGTCAGCCTTGCATGCGCATAGGCATCATCGACGCTGACGGTATCGCCAACCTTGCCCGTATGCATAAAGCCGTCATTCTCACGCGGCCCCTGGCCCGACAGGTAAAGCATATTGCCTTCCTGAATATGGGTGACGAAATTGGCAATCGGACGCGGTGCCGGAGGCAATACAATACCCAGCGCTTTCAGCCTGTCGTAAGGAGATGTGCCAGCTTCAACGGCTGGACTGGATGAATGGTTCACGCGAGCTCCTTAGCGGTATGAATAGGTATGACGGTGATTGACCAGTTCAGGGTTCACCGGTTGATAGCGGCTGGCCGCGATGGTCTCTGTTCCCAGAACAACCATGCGCGGCTCGAACAGTTTGTGAAGCGTCGCCTTGTAGCCCAGTGAATCGATAACGCTGAGGTCTGAATCCACAAGTTCAAAGATCGTGAATTCGGCTGGCTTGCCGACCTCCAGAAGATTGTCCGTTGGCAGACCGATGGCCGATGCCGGCGAAAGCGTGACGGCTTCCACAACCTTCTCGAACGGCATGCCGACACTCAGAAGCTTCGACATGGTGGTTCCCAAATCCCACACGGAATAGTTCAGGCTGTGCAGGTGAATGTCCGTCGAGATGGAGAATGGCAAAAGTCCACGGCTGATCGCGACTTCTGCCACGCGGAACGAGAATGATGCACCGCCGTGACCAATATCGAGCCGAATGCCTTCACCTGCACAACGTTCCGCCAGTTCGAACAGATCATCATCTTCGATAATGCTGCTGCCGACCTTGCCGTTGAAGCAATGGGTGATGATGTCGCCCGGTCCCAAAATCTCCAGCACTTCGTCATAAAGCGCTGGTGGTTCACCCACATGCACCATCATCGGAAGCTTGAGGATTTTCGCGACCTTCTTGCCAACCTTGACGGGCGTGACACCCCACGACCCTGTTATGACGTGGCTGGCACGTACTTTCAGGCCAACAATGTGATCGCGGTTTTCGTTGACGCAGGCAACGGTGCGGTCAAGATCGATAGAGCGGATATCGCTGAGTTCGCTGACGCGGTTGCAGGCAACAAGGCCGATTGAACCAAGATTAAGGAAGGCTTTGATGCGTTCCTTCGCCGGTTCGATGATGTATTCGCGCAGGCCATGGAAATTCGCTTCACCTGCCGAACCCGCATCGACGATTGTCGTCACACCGCGTTCCACACCGCAGATTTGCGGGCGGACGGAGATATCAGTGCCGCCATGCCAGACATGGGCATGCAGATCGGTCCAGCCGGGCGAAATCCACGCGCCTTTCATATCAACACGCCTGATATCTCCGGCAACATTTAACGAAGGGCCAAATTCGGTAATTTTTCCGTCTGCACCAATGAGAATGTCAATGGTGCCGGAAGGGGTATTCGGGCCAAAGGCAACCGCTTTGACATTGGTCAGCAACAGGCGACCGTCGGTTGCAGAGGAGGCGGGCATGATCAGAGATCCTTTCTGAGGCGTGGGTCGAGGAGGTCACGGAAGCCATCACCCACCATTTGCAGCGAGAGAACGGAGAGGACGATGGCAATACCGGGAAAGAGGGTCATCCAGTCAGCTTGACCAACATACTGACGGCCGGCGGCAATCATGGTGCCCCAGGTGGGCACTTCAGGGCTGACGCCAAGACCAAGGAACGACAATCCTGCCTCTGCCAGCATGGCATGGGCAAACAGGAAGGTTCCCTGAACGAGGATAGGCGAGAGCAGATTACGCAGGATATGGCGCGTCAGAATATGCGGTGTCGATATGCCAAGCGCATGGGCGGCTTCCACATAGGGCAACTCGCGAATGACAAGCGTTGAGGCACGCACCACACGGGCAAGCCGCGGTGCATAGACGATGCTGAGCGCAATGATCACGGTGGTGAGCGATGGGCCAAGCGCTGCAACCAGCGCAATGGCAAGGAGGATATCGGGGAAAGCCATCATCGCATCGATCAGACGGGTGATCGGCGCGTCGAGCCTGTGGAAGAACCCGGCAAGAATACCAAGCGTGACGCCGATGAGCGACGCCAGAACCACCACGGCAAAACCAACCAGCAATGACAATCGGGCCGAATAGATCGTGCGCGAGAACACATCGCGCCCAAATTCATCCGTACCGAAAATCCAGTGCGCACTTGGCGGCTTCAACCGGTTGACGATGGAAAGCTTGTTCGGCGCGTAAGGTGCAATGAGCGGCGCAAGAACAGCAAGTGCAATGAAGATTGCCAGAACGATCAAGCCAAAAAGCACGGTCTTGCGGCGGATCAGAACGCGAAAGAACTTGCTGCGCTCGCTGACGGGAACGGATGGGGCGATATCGGTCATCAGTAGCGCACCCTTGGATCAACGACGAGATAAAGCATGTCGATGGCAAAATTGATGAGGACATAAAGCCCGGCGATGACAAGCAACGCACCCTGAATGACCGGGTAATCGCGGCGCAACACCGCCGACACCACCAGATTGCCTACACCGGGAAGGCCGAACACCGTTTCTGTGACCACAGCGCCGGAAATGAGCACGGCGGCGGTTAATCCAACGACGGTAATGATCGGGATCAGCGCATTCTTGAATGCATGTTTGAGCACGACGCTGCGCTCGACAACACCCTTGGCACGCGCGGTGCGGATATAGTCATCACCCAGCACATCCAGCATGGAAGCTCGGGTAAACCGCATGATCAGCGCCGATGAAACGATTCCCAGAGCGAAAGCTGGTAACACCAAGTGATACAGCCGCTCGCCCAGCGTTGTATCTGGTCCACCGTAACCGGAAACCGGAAATATGCCGAACCGCACCGCAAAGACCTGCATCAAAATGAGCCCCAGCCAGAAGCTTGGAATACTGGCGGCGAGCATGGCAAGCGCCGTGGCTGCCTGATCAAAAATCGAGCCGCGCCTGTAGGCAGCATAGACCCCAATGGGAATGGCAATGACGCTGGCGATCAGGATCGAAAAAATCGTCAAGAAGAAGGTGGGCTCGGCGCGCTGCGCCAAAGCCGTCAGCACCGGCTGGTCGAGAAAGATGGAACGCCCGAGATCACCCTGCAGTAACTGGCCAATGAAATAAACATATTGCACGAGGATGGACCGGTCGAGCCCGAGCGCCGTACGCAATTGCGCGATATCGGCAGCGGTTGCTTCCGGCCCGAGCATGACGGCAGCCGGATCACCCGGCGTGACGCGAACGATGATGAACACGATGGTCACCACCAGAAACATCACGACAATCATGCCGATAAAGCGTTGGAATATGTAACGGAGCATCAGGTCGGTTCAATCCTGTTGACAGGGGGTAGACGATGTAGAGCGGATAGTGACGATCTGTCCGCGCTACGCGTTGTTCCGATTACTGTTTGAGTGACACGTTCCAGAAATATGGCCACGGCGCTGGCGTAAAACCCTCCACCTTGGGTGACTTGGCCGAAAGCGCATTGAAATCACCAATCTTGATGATGGGCGCTTCCGCGTAAATCACCTTCTGAACGTCCGCCCACAGTGCGATACGCTTCTTCGGGTCGGTTTCGGAATTGAAGGCATCAACAGCCACTTTACGAGCTGGCGTATCCCAATTGCCGGGCGCACTGGTCGAGAGAGCCCCGATCAGGGCGGGTTCCGGCAGGAACGGGCTGTGGCTGATGTAGATATCCCATAGGGCGGGGTCAGCACGGCGCTGCGTCAGCGTTGCCCAGTCGACTACCTGCAATTCGACATTGATCCCTGCTGCCTTCAGATATTCAGCGGCAACCTGCGCCATCTTGTAATGGAATTCATACTGGCGGCTGGTGAGAATGCGCACGGGCTTGCCGTCGTAATTGGCCTTTTTCAAAAGCGCTGCGGCCTTTTCAGGATCGCCAATATTATAGCCATCCTTGACGCCTGCATCCGTCGCCCAGCTATAGGATGCCGGATAAAACGATCCATTGAGCGAATAGAAATCCGTGCTACCAAAGGCGGCGGCCAGCATGTCTTCCATGTTGAGCGCGGCACGGATAGCCAGACGCATATCCTGGTTCTTGGTCAATCCCTGCGCGGTGTTCAGCACGAAGACCGGCCAGCCAAACGGTTTCAACAGAACCGGCTCGGTTGCCTTCTGGCCCTTCACACGGTCATAGGCCTCGACAGGCAGGCTGTCCGCATAATCGAACTGGCCGGATATTGCCCCTTCAACGCGGGTATTGGCATCAGGCACCGGTACGAAACGGATTTCATCGAGATATTGATGGCGGGCGCCGCCATAGCCGTTCTCGTTCCCTTCAGGAGATTTATAGCCATCGAAGCGAACAAGCTGAATATACTGATCTGCCTTGCGTTCCTTCAGCTTATAAGGTCCCGTGCCAACCGGTTCGGTCATCGGGTTCTGTTGTTTTTCACTTGGGAGGATGATCGCGGCGGCATTGTTGAATGCCAGCAGCGACAACAGCGGGGCATGGGGTGCATTGAGCGTGATGCGAACTGTCGAGGCATCAACAGCATCAATGGATGTGATGAGGGGTGCGACCTGTTTGCCGCGCGAGGCAATCTGCGTCCAGCGCTTTAGCGAGGCAACCACATCGGTGGAATCCATATCGGTGCCATCGTGGAACTTGACGCCTGTGCGCAGCTTGATCGTGTAGATTTTGCCATCGGCCGAAATCTCGGGGAGGCTGGAGGCGAGAAGCGGTGTCGGGTTCCAGTTTGCGTCAAATGTATAGAGCGTCTCGAAAATATGCTGTGAAACAATACCCACCAGATCGGCTGTCGATGCCATGGCATCAAGTGTCGGCGGCTCGCCAATGGTGGCGACGTTGATAACGCCGCCCTTGGTCTGGGCAAAGGCAGCAGGGCTGAAGGCAACCAGCGCCGAACCCAATAGGAGTGCGAGTTTCAGTGATTTCATGACAGTCCCCTTTGTTATTCCACTATTATGTTATATAGTGTGTTATAGTAGAATAAGACCAAATGTATCGGGCGCTGTCAAACAAAAAAGAAAAAGGCAACGCTGATGGCGCTGCCTTGCAAATGCTGTTGAAGGACAGATCGGTCAGATAATGCCGCCGCTGCCGCCTGTGCTGACGGGTCTTATTTTCCCGACCTTCTGCCGGTAACCACTGGCTCGATACGCCGCGATTGGGTCGATGGCACCCCCTGCCCGGCGGCGTGCTTCTGCCAGAATGGGCTCCACATCCGTCCGGTAGGCGCGCTTAAGAGCATCCGACGCCATCAGCGCATCATTGCTGTCCTGATAGCCACCCAGTGCCTCACGATCCACCAATAATGCCTGTGCATAAGCGCGGCGAATTTCAATGGCACTGGAAATCAGGCTCTCAATCGGATCAGTCACATTGTGCGACTGATCGATCATATGCGCCGGATGGAAATTCTCGGCGCCGCGCTCTTGCGCATCAACAAGCTCATTGAACACGAGGAACAGCCGGTAGGGATCAATCGACCCCGCATCGAGATCATCATCACCATATTTGGAATCGTTGAAGTGGAAGCCGCCGAGCTTCTTGAACTGGATCAACCGCGAAACGATCATCTCAATATTGGTGTTGGGTGCGTGGTGGCCAAGATCAACAAGACAGAACGCTTTCGGACCCAGCGTTTGCGCGATCAGATAATTGGTACCCCAGTCTTGCACGACAGTGGAATAGAAGGCCGGTTCGAACATTTTGTGTTCGGAGAAGATGCGCCAGTCATCCGGTAGTGCCCTATAGATTTCGGCCATGGCATCGAGATAGCGTTCAAACGACCGGGCAAAATTACTCTGGCCAGGGAAATTCGATCCATCGCCAACCCAGACAGTCAAGGCTTTCGAACCAATCGCATTGCCGATTTCGATACACTCGATATTATGCGCGATAGCCTGTTTACGGGTCGCCGCATCCACATGGCTCAATGAGCCATACTTATAGGAATGCGCTTGATCCGGTGCGTCGGAAAAGGTGTTGGAGTTCATCGCGTCGAAACCGAGGCCAAGCGCGTCCGCATGGGCTTTCAATTGCTTCGGGTCGGCCTTGTCCCATGGGATGTGCAATGAGACAGTCGGCGTCGCACGGCTCAGTTGATGAATGACCGAACAATCCTCAAGCTTGTCAAAAATGCCGCGTGGTTCGCCCTCACCCGGAAACCGGGCAAAGCGCGTTCCGCCAGTGCCGACACCCCATGATGGAACAGCGACGAAGAAATCCGCCACCTTCGCGGTGATTGCCTCGATATCGATGTTCCGGCGGGCGAGATGCGCACCCAGCGCTTCAAAGTCACTCTTTTGTGCCGCAGCGCGCTTGTCATTTTCGGATGCAATAAGGTTGCCGGAAATTTGCAGTTCAGCCATGATGTCCTCCCAGACCGCTTTTATCGCGTGAAGCTTTGCACGTTGCCAGCGTCGACATTGATAATATTGCCCGTGGACTTGGCTGAGGCATCGGAGGCAAGGAAATAGATCGCCTCGGCAATATCCTCAGGCAGCACATTGAGCTTAAGAAGCGAGCGTTTGCGATAATGCTCTTCAAGCTCATCGACCTGCAGATTGGACGATGCCGCGCGTTGTTCGCGCCACTCGCCATTCCAGATTTTCGAGCCGCGCAGCACAGCGTCCGGATTAACAGTGTTCACACGAATACCGGCTTCTGCCCCTTCCAGCGCGAGGCAGCGCGCCAGATGAATTTCCGCAGCCTTGGCAGCGCAATAGGCACTGGCGTTGGGAGAAGCAGCAAGTCCGTTTTTGGAAGCAACAAACACCACATTGCCGCCGATTTTCTGGCGCCGGAACAGACGGAAAGCTTCGCGCGACACGAGGAAATACCCTGTCGCCAGAATGTCCATATTGCGGTTCCACATGGCAAGTTCCGTGACTTCAATCGGGGCTGACGACGCGATGCCCGCATTGGAGACAAGAATATCGATGCCGCCGAATTCGATCGCGGCTTCGGCAAAGCTTGCAATCACACCCGCCTCGTCTGTCACATTAAGCTGTACACCGCGAACCGCATCGGGGCTGTAACGCCCGGCAAAATCCTGATGGGCAGCCTTCAACGCCTCCGCATCAATATCCGCAAGAACAACGCAGGCACCCTGCTCGAGCAGTCGCTCGGCCGTCGCACGGCCAATGCCACCGGCACCACCTGTTACGAATGCCACACGACCCGCCAATGATTTGGGCTTTGGCATCCGCTGCAGCTTGGCTTCCTCAAGCAGCCAGTATTCGATGTCGAAAGCTTCCTGTTCCGGCAACCCCTGATATTCGGAAACCGATGAAGCGCCACGCATGACATTGATGGCGTTGACGTAGAATTCACCGGCGATGCGTGCTGTCGCCTTATCCTTGGCAAAGGACAGCATGCCAACACCGGGAATGAGGAAAATCACCGGGTTAGGATCGCGCATGGCAGGGGAATTGGCGTGCTTGCAGGCATTATAATAGCGGGCATAGTCAACGCGGTAGGCTTCAAGCGCAGTATCAAGCGCGTCAACGGCAGCATCAAGATTGGCCGGATCGATATCAAGCACCAGCGGGCGGATTTTCGTGCGCAGAAAATGATCCGGGCAACTGGTGCCAAGTGCCGCGAGGGGACGCAGGTTTTTCGAATTGACGAACTCCAGAACCGCTGGCTGGTCATCGAAATCACCAAGCTTGCGCTCGGATACACCGATCTTACCGCGAATCTCAGGCATAAGTCGAGCGGCCACGGCACGACGTGCGGAAGCATCAAGACTTTTCGTTACCTCGCCGCCAAAAGCCGCTTTGCCAGCGGTCTTGCCATCGAACCAGACAATCGCCTTGTTGATGATATCAAGCGTCAGCTCATAACATTCCCTGGCATCATCGGCCCAAGTGAACAGACCATGGCTTTCCAGCACCACGCCTTTCGAGCTTGGGTTGGCAGCCACATAGGCGCCGAGATCGAGACCAAGCTGAAAACCCGGGCGACGCCACGGCAGCCAACCGATATCGTTCCCGAAGACTTCCTTGGTCAACTCGCGCGAATTCTTTGACGCGGCGATAGCAATAATTGCATCGGGGTGCATATGATCGACATGCCTGAACGGCACGAAACCGTGCAAAGGCGTGTCAATCGAGGCCGCACGACTGTTAAGATTGAACGTGCAGTGCGGCAGGAAGCCCACCATACGGTCTTCGTCAGCAACGCCTTTGTATATGGATTTCAGCGATTCCAGCTTTTCCATATAAAGCGTGGCGAAGCCGTCGAGCTTGATCGTGCCAACATCGCCGCCTGAACCCTTCACCCAAAGCACTTCAACTGATTTACCGGTCAGCGGGTCGGTTTCCAGCACTTTGGCCGAGGTATTGCCCCCGCCATAATTGGTAATGCGCTTGTCAGCACCCAGCAGATTGGAGCGATAGAGCAGCTTGCCCGGCTCATCCAGCTTGGCAGCCTTTTGTTCATCCCAACGATTATCCAGAAGTTGGAGCTTGCCTGCCATACTTGCCTCCCGATCGATCATATGATGGCCGGGCATCGCGCCACAGCCATGTGAATTTTCTCTAGCTATGGAGCAGAGTGTGATTTCGTGTCAATCATAAATGATCATATTCAATCATAAAATTGCAATTGTGCAGTGCAATATGAATATATTTGACTGATATTGATTGACACTGCACGTTATTTTGCGCAATGCTTGCGACAGTGGAGGGAAAAATGCACGAACGTGAGCGTCAACGTATTATCCTGAGTGCAGTTCAGGAAAAACCGTTCATCACCATTCAGGACATTGCCGAACTGACGGAAGCGTCGGAAGCAACGATCCGTCGCGATATCGCCTCCATGCATGTACAGGGCAAGCTGCGCCGGGTTCGTGGCGGCGCGGAAGCCATTCACCCGCCACAGCAGACTGCACTTGCCGGCCGGCCATTTCGGGTATCCGAAGCCGAGAACATTGATAAGAAGCGGGCAATCGCCCGCGAAGCCGTAAACCTTTGCAATGAAGGTGATGCGATCATTCTCAATGGCGGCACGACGACGTTCCAGATGGTGCATTATCTCGCCGCACGTCGTTTGCAGATCATGACCAACTCCTTCGCCATCGCTGAACATCTGGTGAAGAACTCCAAGAGCACAGTGATCATACCCGGCGGCATGATTTACCGCGAGCAGAGCATGATCCTCTCGCCTTTCGACAATGACGTAACCCGCAATTTCTACGGCAAGCGCATGTTTATGGGTGCGGTTGGTGTCGGCCCGTTCGGGGCTATGGAATCTGATCCGCTGATCATTCAGGGCGAACAGAAACTGATCACACAGGCGGACGAACTGGTGCTGCTGGTGGATTCGACCAAGTTTGGGCGCCGCTCAAGCCTGATCCTATGCCCGCTGCAGCGCGTTGCGACAATTATAACCGACGACGGCATTTTGGACGCGGACCGAAAAATGGTGGAGGACGCCGGAGTCGAGTTGATCATCGCAAAGGTGAATGCACAGGACAAATCAAGGGATTCCGCTTCGATCGCATAAAAACCAGCGCCGGAGCGGCGTATTTTCAATCTAGGGAGGAAGAGAAATGAACGTATTGAAGAAACTTGCACTGGGGTCGGCTCTGGCACTTGCCATGCTCGCGTCACAGGCACAGGCAGAAACCATCAAGATTGGTCTGGTGGCAAAATCGCTCGGTAACGGCTTCTTTGAAGCGGCCAACAAGGGCGCGCAGGAAGCGGCAAAGGAACTGGGCGGCGTCGAGGTCATCTATACGGGACCGACATCAACCACAGCTGAGGGCCAGATTGAGGTCATCAATGCGCTGATCGCCCAGAACGTTAACGCCATTGCCATTTCCGCCAACGATCCGGACGCGGTTGTACCAGCGCTCAAGAAAGCCATGGCACGCGGCATCAAGGTTATCTCGTGGGATTCTGCCGTGGCCAAGGAAGGCCGTATCGTCCACCTCAACCCATCATCGAACGAGTTGATCGGCAAGATGTGCCTGCAACTCGCCGCAGCCCATCTGCCCGATGGCAAGGGCGACTTTGCGATCCTTTCGGCAACAACCACATCGACAAACCAGAACACCTGGATTGCCGAAATGAAAAAGCAGCTGCCAAGTTTCCCCGGCCTCAATCTGGTGACAACCGTTTATGGCGATGACCTTGCTGATAAGAGCTATCGCGAAGCACAGGGCCTCCTGACCTCACAGCCGAACGTGAAAGTTATCGTTGCTCCAACGACAGTTGGTGTTCTCGCCGCCTCGCAGGCGGTGGCCGATGCCAAGAAGATCGGTTCGGTTTATGTAACGGGCCTTGGCCTGCCTTCAGAAATGGCCGGTGCCATCAAATCCGGTGCCACCAAGGAATTTGCCATCTGGAATCCGATTGATCTTGGTTATTCCGCCACGCAGATCGCCTATCGCCTCGTCAAGGGCGACACGGACGGCAAACCCGGCAGCGAGATTGAAGCCGGACGCATGGGTAAGATCAAGATCGGCGAGAATGGTGAAGCCGCCATGGCTGATCCCTTCGTCTATGACGCGAAGAATATCGATCAGTTCTCGAAGATTTTCTGATCCGGCAACCGCGCCGCAGAAGCCCGGCAGATTTTCTGCCGGGCATTTTTCAACCCATTGGTATGTCCATGATGAACGCCGCCCTTGCCGAGCCATCACCCATTGTCCCCATTCTGGAAATGCGGGCCATCTCCAAGTCGTTTCCCGGTGTAAAAGCACTGAACGACGTCAATATTTCCCTTTATCCGGGTACAGTGACGGCGCTGATCGGCGAAAACGGCGCGGGGAAGTCTACCCTCGTCAAGATTCTGACCGGTATCTACGAATCCGACGAAGGCGAAATTCACATTGATGGCAAAGCTGTCGCCTTCGGTAATGCGCAGGATGCAATCAATCATGGCGTGACGGCCATTCATCAGGAAACCGTGCTTTTTGATGAATTGTCAGTGGCCGAGAACATCTTTATCGGCCACGCGCCGAAGACATCATTCGGTCTCGTCAACTGGAAGGGCGTCAATGCAAGGGCGCTCGCCCTGCTTCATTCGCTCGAAAGCAATATCGACCCGCGTGCCCGGCTGAAGGATCTTTCCATCGCCCAGCGCCATCTCGTTGCCATCGCCCGTGCGCTCTCGGTTGACGCGCGTATCGTCATCATGGATGAACCGACGGCTGCCCTGTCACGCAAGGAAGTCGATGATCTCTTCCAGATCGTCAGACGGCTGAAGGCTCAAGGCAAAGCCATCCTCTTCATCAGCCACAAATTCGATGAGGTTTATGAGATCGCGGATAATTATGCGGTGTTTCGCGATGGCAAAGCTGTGGGTAGCGGGGCGCTCGCCGACATCAACCAGAACGATATTGTCCGCCTGATGGTTGGCCGCTCCATCGAACATGCCTTTCCGAAAGTGGATATTCCGCTCGGCAAAACGGTTCTGAAGGTTGAGAATTACAGCCATCCGACCGAGTTCCGCGATATCTCCTTCGAACTGCGCAAAGGCGAAATCCTTGGCATCTATGGACTGGTCGGCGCCGGTCGTTCGGAGATTTGCCAGTCCCTGTTCGGCGTCACCCGGCCATCGCACGGCAGGCTGGAACTGGACGGCAAGGAAATCCAGATACGCTCGCCCGGCGAGGCGGTTCATGCGGGCATTGTTTATGTGCCCGAAGAGCGCGGGCGCCATGGCGCCGTGCTGCAATTGCCGATCTACCAGAATATCTCCCTGCCTTCGCTTGGGAAAACCTCACGCTCTGGTTTCTTGCGTGCAGCGGAAGAACTGGCGCTAGCCCGCAAATATGCCGAACGTTTTGACCTGCGCGCGGCGGCCTTGTCGGTGCCTGTTGGTACGCTGTCCGGTGGCAATCAGCAGAAGGTCGTCATCGGCAAGTGGCTGGCCACGCAGCCGAAAATCCTCATTCTCGATGAACCCACCAAAGGCATCGATATCGGCTCGAAAGCAGCCGTCCACGCCTTTATCAGCGAGCTCGCAGGCGAAGGTCTCAGCATTATCATGGTTTCATCCGAACTGCCTGAGATTCTGGGTATGTCCGACCGCGTGCTTGTGATGCGTGAAGGCCTGTCCGCCGGTCTGTTCGAGCGTGCAGATATGAACGCCGAGATACTGGTTCGCGCCGCAACCGGCAACGCGTAAGGAGCGAAATGATCAAAAAGCTTTTCAGATTTCGCGAGATGCTGCTGGTGATAATCATCGCCGTCCTGCTTGGCGTTTTCTCCTCGCGCTCATCGGGCTTTGCCAGCCCTTCGAACCTCTCCAATATTTTCAATGACACGTCGATCCTGATCATTCTGGCGCTCGGCCAGATGACCGTGATCCTGACGAAATCGATTGATCTTTCCGTTGCCGCCAATGTCGCTTTTACTGGCATGGCAGTTGCGATGCTCAACGCAGCTCACCCGGATTTGCCATTGGCGCTGATTGTCGTCATCGCGCTTGGCATTGGCGCGATCCTCGGCGCAATTAACGGTCTGTTCGTATGGAAGCTTGGCATTCCTTCCATTGTTGTCACGCTTGGCACCCTTACCATTTATCGCGGTATGGCCTTCGTTCTGTCAGGTGGTGGCTGGGTCAATGCGCATCAGATGACCGAGCCATTCCTGCAAACGCCGCGTCATGTCTTTCTTGGTCTGCCTGTCCTCGGATGGACAGCCATCATCATTGTCGCTGTCATTTACATCGTCATGTCGCGCACCTTCCTCGGCCGCGCGATCTACGCTTCCGGCGGCAATCCGACAGCGGCTGTATATGCGGGCATTGATGTGGGCCGCACCCGGTTTTTCGCCTTCGTGATATCTGGCACGCTTGCCGGTCTGTGCGGCTATCTCTGGGTGTCGCGCTACGCGGTGGCTTACGTCGATATCGCGGCGGGGTTCGAACTTGATAGCGTTGCCGCATGCGTCATCGGCGGTATCTCGACGCTTGGAGGCATTGGCTCGGTTGCGGGAGCCCTGCTTGGCTCGCTGTTCCTTGGTGTCATCAAGAACGCCCTGCCCGTCATCAATATTTCGCCGTTCTCGCAAATGGCGATCTCCGGCGGCGTCATCATTGCAGCCGTGATTTTCAATGCGCGGCAGGAACAACGGCGCGGCCGCATCATTCTGCGGGATCGTGGGGCATCGGAAAAGATCGAGGGTATCGCATGAGTATAACAAGCGAAAAACGTCATATCCCGGATCGTTTGGGTACATCTGCGACGCGATTGTTTGCCAGTTGGGAAGCGCTGCTTCTGGTTGTCGCGATCCTGATTTTTATCGCCAACTCCTTTGCCTCACCCTACTTCTTGAATGCCTGGAACCTCTCGGACGCCACGTTCAATTTCACCGAAAAAGCGATGGTGGCTTTTGCCATGGCCTTGCTGATCATTGCGGGAGAAATTGATCTTTCCGTCGCCGCTATCATCGCCCTTGCCGCAACGGCTATGGGTGCTGCGGCACAGGCGGGTGTTGGAACTCCGGGGCTCGTAGTCATCGGTATCGCGGTTGGCGTGGGATGCGGTATAATCAACGGCATTCTGGTCGCTGGACTGCGGCTTCCCTCCATTGTCGTGACCATTGGCACAATGAGCCTGTTTCGCGGCATCGCCTATATCGTCCTTGGCGACAAAGCCTATGGCGGTTATCCCTCATCCTTTGCCTATTTCGGACAAGGTTACGTCTTCTGGGTCTTTTCCTTCGAATTTGTCCTGTTTGCCGTTCTTGCAGTTCTCTTCGCCATTCTGCTGCATGCCACAAACTTTGGCAGGCGCATCTATGCCATCGGCAATAATGAGTTTGCGGCGCGCTTCTCCGGTATCCGCGTAGAAAGGATCAAGTTCACCCTGTTCCTGATGACCGGGCTGATGTCGGGCATTGCTGCGGTTTGCCTTACCTCGCGCCTTGGTTCCACCCGCCCCTCCATCGCGCAAGGCTGGGAACTCGAAATCGTCACCATGGTCGTTCTCGGCGGCATCTCCATTCTTGGCGGTTCGGGCACCATTGGCGGCGTTGTTATCGCAGCTTTCGTGATGGGGCTGGTTACATTTGGCCTAGGACTGCTGAATGTACCGGGCATTGTCATGTCGATCTTCATCGGCCTGCTTCTGATTATCACCATAACATTGCCGATTATCATCCGCCGCATCAGGCACAGGAAGCACGCATGAACACCCAAGAGAAATATGCGTTCAAGATGATGCTCAATCCCGGCATGGAAGAGGAATACCGGCGGCGGCATGATGCAATCTGGCCGGAGCTTGTCGACCTCCTGCGCGACGCGGGTGTGCAGGATTATTCCATTCATCTTGATCGCGAAACCAATACGCTTTTCGGCGTACTCACCCGCCCTGCCGGGCACACCATGGCTGATCTTCCTGACCATCCTGTGATGAAGAAATGGTGGGTGCATATGGCCGATATCATGGCGACCAACCCTGATCATTCACCCGTACAGTCCGATCTGGTCTGTCTGTTTCATCTGGCCTGATATGACCAGGCCGCGCCATATTGCTGTCATTGACGTTGGCAAGACCAATGCCAAGCTCGTCGTGGTTGATGCAGAAAGCGGTGTGGAACTGGCAGTACGCAGCACCCCCAATCGCGTGGCCACCAATGGCCCCTACCCGCATTATGATGTCGACGTGCTGTGGCACTTCTTTCTGAACTCGCTGACAGAGTTTGCCGAAACACCCGGTTTTGATGCCATATCGGTTACCGCCCATGGCGCTGCGGCGGCTCTGCTTGGCGAAAACGGACTGGCCATGCCTGTCATTGATTATGAGCATATCTATCCCGATGCAGTACGTCAGGACTATGCGCAGCTGCGGCCTGATTTTGCCGAGACCGGCTCTCCCTATCTGGCTGGCGGGCTGAATGTCGGTGCGCAGATTCACTATCAGAAAACACAATTTCCAGCATTGTTCGCAGGCGTAAAAACTGTCCTGACCTATGCCCAATATTGGGTCTGGCGGTTAACCGGAACCGCAGTGAACGAAGTGACATCTCTTGGCTGTCATACGGATCTATGGAATCCGCGAGACGGTGAATATTCCAGCCTTGTCGACAAGCTGGAACTGCGCCCGCTTCTGGCTCCCGTCCGCTCGGCTTTCGATCATATCGGAGATTTGCTCGCACCCCTGACAACTCAGATCGGTATCAACAGGCCAGTACCGGTGTTCTGCGGCATCCATGATTCAAATGCATCCCTGCTGCCGCATCTGATGACACGCACCTCGCCGTTTTCCGTCGTCTCAACGGGGACATGGGTTGTTTTGTTTGCCGTGGGCGGCCATCTGGCTCAACTCGATCAGCAACGCGATACGCTTGCCAATGTCGACGCCTATGGCAAGGCAGTGCCATCAGCCCGGTTTATGGGTGGGCGTGAATTTGATCTTTTGACTGGCGGGAATGCTGTTGCTCCCGACGCGGAAACGCTTGAGCGCGTTATTCGCGATCAGGTGATGATCCTGCCAGGTTTTGCCAAAGGCACCGGCCCGTATCCGAACCGGGTGGCAAACTGGCCCAATGGCGAGCCAGGCAACCCGGCAGAACGAACCGCCGCCGCTTCGCTCTACACGGCGATGATGACCGCGATCAGTCTGGAGCTGATCGGGTCGGCGGGAGCTACAATCATCGAAGGCCCCTTCTCCCGCAACGCACTCTATTTGTCAGCATTGCGCAACCTGACACAACGGGAGGTAATGTCGCTGCCGGGTTCGACGGGAACCAGCCTTGGGGCTGCCCTGCTCGCGGGCGCGACAATCCCCGCACCGACGAACACCGGAAATGTGCAACCTCTTGACGCCGCCTTCGATACATACGCGAAGGCATGGCGAGACCATCTCGCATGAAAAAGGCGGGCCTGAGCCCGCCTTTCCATTTCATTCTTTACCAACCCGTCAACCGGCGAAGGCAAGAGCCTCTTCTTCGCTGACGGCGCCATGCAGCGCACGATCAAGCATGCCTTTATCGAGTTCGCCTTCCCAGCGGGCCACAACGATGGTCGCGACTGCATTGCCGACCAGATTGGTCAGGGCGCGGCATTCAGACATGAAGCGGTCGATGCCGAGGATCAGCGCCATACCGGCGACCGGAACGGCAGGAACAACTGATAGCGTTGCGGCAAGGGTGATGAAACCAGCACCGGTGATGCCAGCAGCACCCTTTGAGCTGAGCATGGCAACCAGCAACAGCAGAACCTGATCGGTGAGGGTCAGCGGCGTGTTGGTTGCCTGCGCGATGAAGAGGGCAGCCAGTGTCATATAGATATTGGTGCCATCCAGATTGAAGGAATAGCCTGTTGGAATAACAAGACCGACGACAGACTTCTTGCAGCCCGCCTTTTCCATTTTCGCCATCAGGGTCGGCAGGGCAGCTTCCGAAGAACTGGTGCCGAGAACAAGGAGCAATTCTTCCTTGATGTAACGGACAAGGGCGAAGATGGAGAAGCCGTTATATTTGGCAACGGCACCCAGAATGATCACCACGAACAGGATCGACGTCAGGTAGAATGTACCGATGAGCATCAGCAGATTGGCAACCGATGCAATGCCGTATTTACCGATGGTGAAAGCCATGGCACCGAAAGCACCGATCGGGGCAGCCTTCATCAAAATGGCAACCAGCTTGAAAACCGGTGCTGACAATGTTTGCAGGAAGTTGGTGACAGGCTCGGCGCGCTCGCCAACCATGGCCAGCGAAATACCGAAGAGAACCGAGAAGAACAGGACCTGCAGGATATCGCCAGATGCGAACGCACCGACAATGGTTGTTGGAATAATGTTTTGCAGGAAGCCGATAACGCTCTGTTCATGCGCCTGCTGCGTGTAGGTGGCAACGGCTGCTGGATCAAGTGTTGACGGATTGATGTTCATGCCCGCGCCGGGCTGAATGACATTGGCCACGATAAGGCCAACGATAAGCGCCAGTGTCGAGAAGGTCAGGAAGTAGATCATTGCCTTGCCGGCAACACGGCCGACCTTTTGCAGATCGCTCATTCCGGCGATGCCGGTTGTCACGGTCAGGAAGATTACCGGGGCGATTATCATCTTCACCAGTTTGATGAAGGCATCGCCGAGCGGCTTCATGCTCGTGCCGATATCTGGATAGTAATGGCCAAGCGCGATGCCGATGGTGATGGCAACAATGACCTGAAAATACAGATGGGTATAGATTGGTTTCTTGACGCGCGGCTCTGGCGCTGCGTTGATGGTCACAGGACTCATATCTTCCTCCATGGTGCGAGCCGCGTCTGGCAGAAACCCTGTCAGCCTCCCGGGCCCTTGTTCTTGAGAACAACCTACGCATTCTCTTCAATCTCATTAGCAAGGGCCGTGCCAACCGAAAATTATTTGTCAACTATCTGATTTTTAATAATATTATTTTAGACGAAGAAATCTTCAATCTACACGTGTGCGAAATTACGCACAAAATTATTGTCAATCGTGCGGATATATGCACAAATCAGATATGGAACGTTCGGTTGAGAAAGACGCCGATATACTGCCTATGGTGGCAGGGTCGAGCGCCATATCCAAATTGATCTATGGGGCGCTGGCGGTGTTCCTGATCCTTGGCGCATTGCTGGCGGCCAATGATTATGGCCGCAATCGTGCTTACCAGACACTTGAAACGAGAGCGACAAGCGCTGCGGAACTTAACGCTGTTCTCCTGCGGACAGTGCTGGAAAAGCAGCGTTCCCTTCCATTTGTTCTTTCACAGGACCGGGATCTCATCAGCGCGCTGACTTCCCGCAGTGAAAGCATGCTGCACCTTGTCGATCGCAAGCTGGAAAGCCTGATCGAAGGAACACACGCCTCGGTTATCTATCTTCTCGATGCCAAAGGCACGGCACTGTCGGCCAGCAATTGGCAGGAACCGACGAGCTTTGTCGGGATAGACTATAGTTTTCGCCCCTATTATCTGCGCGCCCTGGCAAGCGGAAGCGCTGAACATTATGCGCTTGGGACGATCAGCAAGCGGCCGGGCCTTTATATTTCACGGCGGATTGATGGACCTTCAGGCTTGCTTGGTGTGATCGTCGTGAAGGTCGAATTTGATGAACTTGAAGCCGACTGGCGCAAAAGCAGCGACCCATCCTATGTAATCGATCCTCGCGGTATTGTGTTGATCACCAGCTTTCCCGAATGGCGGTTCATGGCGCAGGCGCCGATACCGGCTGATCAGGTTGGCCCTATTCGCGAAAGCCTGCAATTTGGCGCTGCGCCGCTCGCTCCCTTGAGTGTCACTCCGGCATTCACGCAATCAAGCCCCGACCGGGTAACGGCGCAACTGCCCGGTTCCAATCAGGATGCGGAATTCATCCGTGTTCGCGTCCCTGTGCCGACCACAAGCTGGTCATTGCAGTTGCTGGCTCCCGCCGGAGCGGCAGTGACCGAATCCATACGTTCAGCACAACTCGCCGCTTTGGCGGTTCTTGCTCCTATCCTCGGCTTCACCGCCTTTTTCCTGTATCGCCGGGGCCGGGCATTGCGACGTTTACACTATCAGGAACAAGCACGCCTTGAGCTTGAGCGCCGCGTGGCGGAACGTACCGAAGCGCTGAGTACGGCTCATGCCGAACTGGTGATGCAGGCTGAAGAGCGGCAGAAGACCGAAAACAAACTGCAAACCGTGCAGCAGGAACTCGTGCAGGCTAACCGTCTCGCCATTCTTGGGCAGGTGACGGCAGGCGTTGCTCACGAGATCAACCAGCCGGTGGCCGCCATTCGCTCCTATGCCGATAACGCAAAGACCTTTCTGTCACGCAATCAGATGGAGCCGGTGAAAGAGAATCTCTCGGCGATTGCTGGTCTCACAGAACGCATCGGCAGCATCACTGACGAGTTGCGCACCTTCTCCCGCAAGGGCACCAGCGATGCAGGCCCGACGGCGGTCAGCGACGTTATCGAAGGTGCGTTGCTCCTCCTTGGCAGCCGCTTCCGGCAGACCGTTGGCAAGATCACCACCGAGACACCGCCTGTAGACGTGAAAGTCCACGGCAATCGTATCCGGCTGGAACAGGTTCTGATCAATCTGATGCAAAATGCACTTGAGGCAACGGAGGGTGGGCCATCGAGCCGGATCAGCGTTGGCTATGCGCTTGCCGATGACGAAGTGCAACTCACGGTGGCGGATAATGGCCCCGGCATCCCCCCGGAAATCATGCAGGCCCTTTTTACCCCATTCAACACATCCAAAGACCGTGGCCTCGGACTTGGGCTGGTGATCTGCCACGACATCGTCGCCGAGTATGGCGGACGCATTGAAGTGGAGAGCAGCAACGCAGGAACCAAATTTACCGTTCATCTCAAGAGGGTTGTTTGATCATGGATTTTCAACCTCACATTGCGTTTGTCGATGATGATGACGACCTGCGCAACGCCAACCGGCAAACATTGGAGCTGGCCGGTTTCAGCGTGGTTCCCTTTGCCGACGCGATGAGCGCACTGCGATTTCTGACACCGGATTTTGCCGGGGTGGTCGTCAGCGATGTACGCATGCCGCATATTGATGGCGTGGAGTTTTTCCGGCGCTTGCGCGAAATGGATGCGGACCTGCCCGTCATCCTGATCACGGGGCACGGCGACATTGAGATGGCCGTTCAGGCCATGCAGGAAGGTGCTTACGATTTCATTGCAAAGCCCTATCCCGCCGAACGACTTGTCCAAAGTATTCGCCGTGCTGCCGACAAGCGTCACCTCGTTATGGAGAACCGCCAGCTGCGGCAAATCATGGAAGCTTCCGATGAGGCTGTGCCGCTGATTGGCCAGACGCCTGTCATGCAAAACCTGCGCAAGACTTTACGTCATGTGGCCACCGCGGATGTGGATGTGCTGATTGCCGGTGAGACCGGCAGCGGCAAGGACGTCGCCGCCGGGCTTCTGCATGAATGGAGCCGGCGCAAACAAGGCAATTTTGTTGCGCTGAATTGCGGCGCATTGCCGGAATCAGTGATCGAAAGCGAGTTGTTCGGCCATGAGGCTGGAGCCTTCACAGGCGCTCAGAAAAAGCGCATCGGCCGGATAGAATATGCCAGCGGCGGAACGCTCTTTCTCGATGAAATCGAGAGCATGCCGCTGGCGACGCAGGTGAAACTCCTGCGCGTGCTGGAAATGCGCGAGATCACGCCGCTTGGCACCAATGAGCACCGCCCCGTTGATTTGCGGGTCGTGGCCGCTGCGAAGGTCGACCTTGGCAGCCCGGAACAGCGCGCCAATTTCCGCGAGGACCTGTTCTATCGCCTGAATGTCGTGACGGTATCAATACCGCCTTTGCGTGAGCGCAAGGAGGATATTCCGCTATTATTCACGCATTTCCTGCACCGCGCAGCCATTCGCTTCAAGACGGAACCGCAGGAAATGACCTCAGCCATGCGGGCGCGACTGATGGAGCATGACTGGCCCGGCAATGTGCGCGAACTGGCGCATTTCGCCGAGCGGGTCGCTCTTGGGCTGGGGGAAATGGGTGGCGAACGGGTTGCCTCGCATACGACATCGCCTGTTAATCTGCCCGAGGCTATGGAACAGTATGAAGCCAAGCTCATTCGTGACGCGCTATCAGGCAATAATGGCGATGTGCGCACAACGATTGAGGCGCTGGGGATTCCGCGCAAAACGTTTTACGACAAATTGCAGCGTCATGGCATTGATCGCGCAGACTACATCAAGGCAAAGGCTGCCCAAGATTAGATTGATACGGTTGTTGTTCGACACAATCCGTCACCGAGAGGCGCTCCACCAATGGACATTCCAGCTTGGTAATGGGGTAGCGTGTGCCGCTGCCCGGAATATAGGTATCCAATTGCTCTATGGCCCAGCGGCCCATAGCGCGGTGCGGCAGAACCGAAGTGGTCAATTGCGGGTGCAGGTGCCGTGAGATTTCTTCATCGTCATAACCAATGACGGAAATATCTTCGGGGATACGGATACCCGCCTCTTTCAGCGCTTCATAGCAACCGATGGCGGTTCGATCATTCTGGCAGAAAATGGCAGTAGGCCTGTCTTTCAGCGCAAGCAGCGACCGCGTGGCCTTGTACCCCGCGCTTGCTGACCAATCGCCCTCCATGACCAACTCAGGATCAAAGGGAATATCCGCCGTCGCCAATGCCCGGCGATAGCCCCGTAGCCGGTCTTGCGCTGCTTCCATCCATGGCTCGCCGGTAATAATGCCGATACGTTTGTGGCCATGCTGGATCAGATGGCGGGTCGAATGCTGACCACCGGCAATCTCGCTCGGAATAACAGCCGGAAACGCATAGTCCGAGGTGTAACAGTTCAAAAGAATAAGCGGGATATCGAGATCATAGAGATAATCAGGCAAGGTCACTTCACGCGTGAAAATCGCCATATAGATCAGCGCGGATATCCCCTGTTCACGCAGGGCGCGGATGGTGCGCGGTTCCATCTCAGGATCATTTAGGGTCTGGGCAACCAGAATGATGTTGCCCGCATTCCATGACGCCTGCCGTGCGCCCTCAATCGCAACCACAGCTTCCGGACTGGTTGCCAGCTGATCGACGACAAAGCCGATTTTGCCATCAACGGCGGGCACATAGGTGTCACTGGCATCAAGATGGGCAAAATTCGGCGCCGCATAACCAAGCGAACGCGCGGCTTCAATCACCCGCTCCCGCGTTTCGGTGGCAAGCTTGATACCCGGTGTTTTGTTTAGAACAAAAGAAACCGTCGCTTGCGAACACCCGGCGATGCGCGCAATATCCGTCATTGTCACCCGCTTGTTCACGCGCTTGCGCCGGGCTGTAATCCGGGCGGACTTTTTCTTGTCAGTGGTCGTATCATCCACTGTGTCGTTCATGTCGAAAATAGCCCTTTGCCATGCTCAGACGCATCTGAATCGATGAAGCTGCATCCGGATGATTATGCAGCGAACCACTGACTAATCAACATAAATAATTATTGACTAATTTTTATAAATGAAGATGATCAAGCCAGTGGAATATCCACGCTCTGAATTTCTGGGAGGAAAATTCGTATGTCTATTACCCGTCGTACTCTCTTGTTTACATCCGCCGCTGGCCTCGTTGCAGCGCTGGCAGCGGGCAGTGTTTTTGCCGCTTCGCCGCCATTGAAGAAGAAAGATACCTACAAGGTTGGCTTTGCCCAGACCGAAAGCAACAATCCGTGGCGCCTCGCCCAGACCGCCAGCATGCAGGAAGAAGCCAAGAAGCGCGGCTGGCAGCTTGTTTACACGGATGCGGCAAGTTCCGCAGCCAAGCAGGTTGCTGACGTCAATTCGATGATCGCACAGGGTGTTGATCTGATTTTCCTCGCACCACGTGAAGAAAAGCCGCTGATCCCAGCGATCAAGGCCGCCAAAAATGCTGGTATCCCGGTTATCCTGCTTGACCGCAGTGTCGATGCATCGCTTGCCAAGGCTGGCGATGATTATGTGACCTTCATCGGCTCCAACTTCATCGAAGAAGGCCAGCGTATCGGCGAATGGCTGGTCGCAAATGCCAAGGGCAAGACGAAGATCATCGAACTGGAAGGCACCACCGGTTCATCCCCGGCCAATGATCGCAAGAAGGGTTTTGACGACGTCATCGCCAAGCACTCCGACTTCAAGATTGTCGCATCGCAAACGGGTGACTTTGCCCGCGACAAGGGTCGTCAGGTTGCCGAAACTCTGCTTCAGGCCCACCCCGATGCCAATGTGATCTATGCCCATAATGACGAAATGGCCATTGGTGCGATCTCGGCCATTGAAGCCGCTGGCAAGGTGCCCGGAAAAGACATTCTTGTTCTGTCAATCGATGGCGGCAAGGAAGCCGTACAGGCTGTTGTTGATGGCAAGATTGCCGCCGTGGTTGAATGTAATCCCCGCTTCGGCCCCAAGGCCTATGACACCGCTGCTGCCTACGCTGCTGGAGAGAAAATCGCTCCATTGATCATCAATCCAGATCAGTTCTACGATGCCAGCAATGCGGCAAAATTGTTAAGCTCCGCCTATTGATATCTGACGAAGCCAGCGCTCCAATGGAGCGCTGGCTTTTTCTTTGCCCGCTGCATCCCAGTACTGGCAATAGCTTCCGATAACTTCAGAAATGGCTTTGCAATGGACACCGATATTCTTCTATCGATGACAGGTATCGACAAGCGTTTTGCCGGAATCCCCGCCCTTTCCGCTGCTTCGTTCACTGTGGCACGCGGCGAGGTGCATGCGCTTATCGGCCAGAACGGTGCGGGAAAATCAACACTGATCAAAGTTCTGACCGGCTATCACCGGCGCGATGCGGGCGAAGTGACTTTCGATGGCAAACCGTTTGAAGTCTTCTCGCCGCAGCAGGCACAGGCGAGCGGCATCAGCACCATCTATCAGGAAATCAATCTGGTTCCTTACCGGTCCTTGACCGAGAATATTTGCCTTGGACGCGAACAGCGCCGCTTCGGTTTGCTTGACTGGGCGAGCATGCACCGCGAAGCCGAAGGTCTATTGCAGCGTTTCAATATCAGGGTCGACGTGCGCCGGCCGCTGATGGAGTTCAACACAGCAACCCAGCAGATGGTGGCGATTGCCCGGGCAATCGGTTTTTCAGCCAAGCTCGTGATCATGGATGAACCGACCTCATCGCTCGACGAGCGCGAAGTAGGCGTCCTCTTCAATGTCATCAGGCAATTGAAACAGGAAGGCGTTTCGGTTGTCTTTGTCAGCCACAAGCTGGATGAGCTTTATGCCGTGTGTGACCGCGTCACGATCATGCGCGATGGCAAGACAATCAGAACCGCCCGTATGGACGAAATCGAAAAAATCGATCTTGTCTCGTCCATGCTTGGTCGCAGCATTGAAAAGACAGAAGGCCACGCCACGGCTTTTACCGCGCGTGATGAAAAGAATATCGGCAAAATCCTGCTCTCCGCCGACAATCTGGCCGTGGGACAGATCGTTCAGGATGTTTCATTCAATATTCGCAGCGGCGAGATCGCCGGTTTTGCCGGACTGCTCGGTGCTGGCCGCACGGAAACGGCGCGGCTGGTCTTTGGCATTGACCGCTTGAAAAAAGGCGCCATGACCTATGGCGACAAGACATTCGAACCGAGGCGACCAGCCGATGCCATCGCGGCGGGCATGGGCTTTTGCACCGAGGATCGCAAGAGCGAAGGCATTGTCCCTGATATGAGCGTCGCTGAAAACATGATGCTGGCGCTGATGCCGAAACTCAGCAAGTCGGGTGTTATCGACGAGAAAGCCCAGCGCGAAATTGTCGAGCGTTTCATCAAGCAGCTTGGCATTAAATGTTCGGGGCCAGATCAGAAGGTGCGCGAACTCTCTGGCGGCAATCAGCAGAAGGTTCTGCTTGGTCGATGGCTGGCGATGAACCCGCGCCTGCTCATTTTGGATGAACCAACACGCGGGATCGACGTCGGCGCCAAGGGCGAGATTCAGTCTTTAATCAAATCTCTGGCGGATCAGGGTTTGGCCGTATTGATGATCTCTTCGGAGCTGGAAGAAGTCATTGAAGGCGCTGACCGGGTGTTTGTTCTGCGCGACGGCATCAGTGTTGCCGAATTTGACCGATCAGCCGCAACGGAAGACGCACTTATGGGTGCCATGGCGCATGGCAATGCGCCTGTCATCGAGAAAGCCCTGACATGACCGACACGCCGCAAACCGCACACACCAACAAGCGTTTCGATGCATTCGAGTTTCTCGCACGTTATGGCACGCTGATCGCCCTGCTTCTGCTCATCCTGTTCAATCTGGCGTTCACCCGTAATTTTGCAACGATCCAGACCCTGAATGTGAATCTCACACAGGTCTGCACCATTGTTATCGTCGCAGTTGGTATGACGCTGGTTATTGCCACTGGCGGCATTGACCTCTCCGTCGGCTCGCTCATGGCCATCTCAGGCGCTTTGGCGCCAATGATCTTTCTTGGAAAGATTGTTCCTATCGACAATATCTATCTGGCTGTTGCCACCGCCATGATCATTTCCATCGCCGTGGCCGGATTGTTTGGCTTGTTCAATGGCTGGCTTATATCAGCATTTCGAATTCAGCCGATCGTTGCCACGCTGGTGCTTTTCATCGCCGGACGCGGCATCGCGCAAGTCATGACCAACGGCAATCTGCAGACATTTCGCGTGCCGCAGTTCCAGTTCATCGGGCTTGGCCGGATATTCGGCATTCCCGTACAGGTGATCCTGATGGTGATCATTGTTCTTGCCGCCGCCTGGATGCTGAAGCGCACCGTCTTTGGCCGCCAGATCATCGCCATCGGCGGCAATGAGCGGGCGGCTGAACTCTCCGGCATTGCTGTCGCCAAGGTAAAACTGCTCGTCTACGCCATGAGCGGTCTTTGCGCCGGTATAGCCGGGCTCGTGGTCATCGCCATCAATTCATCCAGCGACGCCAATCAGGTCGGTCTTGGCATGGAGCTTGATGCCATCGCTGCCGTCGCCGTCGGTGGCACACTTCTATCAGGCGGCAAGGCAACCATCATCGGCACACTTATCGGCGCCATGACAATCCAGTTGGTGCGTTACACCTTGCTAGCCAATGGCGTGCCGGATGCCGCCGCACTGGTGGTCAAAGCCGGGATCATCGTGCTCGCCGTCTGGATACAGCAACAAGGCAGGGCACACGCATGACCAGGGCAAAATACATATCCTTGCTTGGCAGTTACGGGGTGGTGCTGGCACTCCTGTTGCTCATCGTCTTCGGCTGGGCGCGCTACGATTACTTCCTCGGCTTTTTCAACATCACAAGCGTCTTGCGCTATAACTCGATGTTTGCGCTGGTCGCACTTGGCATGTGTTTCGTCATCATGACCGGCGGTATCGACCTTTCAGTGGGTTCGACAGCGGCGCTTGGCAGTGTGGTCGCAGCGCTTTTCAGCCCGCAAGGCGCGTGGATCGGGCTCGGCGCAGGCGTCGGCGCGGGGCTCTGCATTGGCCTTATCAATGCGACACTGGTGACCCGATTGAAAATCATGCCATTTATCGCCACGCTGGCAATGATGCTTGCCGCCAGTGGCACCGCCCTGCTGCTCGCGGACAACCAGTCGGTTTCCGTTTCCTATGACAGCGGCTTTACCACCATAGGGCAGGACAATTTTCTCGGATTCCCCATCCCCGCATGGATTGCCCTTGGCGCCTATATTGTTGGCTGGATTGTGCTCAATTTCACCAGTACAGGACGCGGTGTGCTTGCTGTTGGTGGTAATGAAGATGCAACGCGGATGATGGGCCTGCCAGTTAATCGGATCAAATTTCTCGTCTATCTTGCCAGCGGCGGCCTTGCGGGCCTCGCGGGCGTGATCCTCGCGTCGCAGTTCGGCGCTGGTCAGCCGATTGAGGGCGTAGGCTGGGAACTGTTTGCCATTGCTGCGGTGGTCGTTGGCGGCACTTTGCTGACAGGCGGCGTCGGTTCCGTCGGTGCGACGCTAGCGGGTGTGCTCCTGCTCGGTATTCTCTTCAATGTCCTGAATTTTGAGAACGGCAAAGGCTGGATTTCGCTTTCCGCCTATTGGCAATCGGTCATTCGTGGCCTGTTCTTGCTCATAGTGGTCATCTTGCAGGCCAAGCTGTCCTCGCGCGGCAATGCTGTGAAGGACCATTGAACATGCATGCGGTGCTGGGACCCCAGCCATTCGGGATGTTTTCGGGCGAACCGGTGTTTCAGGCGACAATCCAGTCAGCATCGGGTGCAATAGCGCATATCCTCAACTGGGGTGCGGTGATCCGCGATCTGCAAATCCCTTTGACGGATGGCACATTGCAACGGGTTGTCCTCGGTTTCGATCAATTCGATCCTTATCCGCATCAGTCACCTTATTTCGGGGCACTGGTCGGGCGCTACGCCAACCGGATTGCCCATGGCCGGTTTACTCTCGACGGCAAGGATTATGCGCTTGACCGCAATGAAGGCGGAAAGCAGACCCTCCACGGCGGTTCAAAAGGGGTGTCACAACGCCTCTGGGAAATTACCGACTGGAGCACATCTTCAGTCACGCTCGAACTGCAACTGCCCGACGGCGATCAGGGTTTTCCCGGCGCAATGAATGTGCGCTGCACCTACAGCTTCAGCACCGGATCAACGCTGCGCATAGACATTGAAGCGACAAGCGATGCGTTGACCGTCGCCAATTTCGCCCAGCACAGTTACTTCAATTTGGATGGTTCGGATGATATCCGCAGCCATGAGTTGCAGATTTTTGCCGATAGCTACACGCCGGTGTCAGACGATCTCATTCCCATAGGCGAAATCCTGCCTGTGGATCAGACACCGTTTGATTTTCGTCAGCCGCGTCTGATCGGCGCGCACTCATCATCGACATATGATCATAATTGGGTTTTGAACGGTGATGCGAAGAACGGTTTGCGCCATGCCGCATCGCTGGGAGGCCGCACGGGTCTCGAAATGCAGGTTCACACCACCGAACCCGGTCTGCAATTCTACGATGGCAGGATGATCGACCCTTCGCTGATCGGTCTTGAAGGCAAACGCTACGGCCCGCATGCCGGATTGTGCCTTGAGGCGCAGCGTTTTCCTGACAGCCCAAACCAGCCGGATTTTCCAAGTGCGGTGCTTCGCCCTGATGAGACTTACCGGCAGCATACGGAATTCCGGTTCCTGCATCGCTAGCTGTTGCCAAGCGCCCTCTCCCGTCCTATGCCGGAGCAAAGCAGCCAGATGAGGAGCGTTTGAGGTATGGCGAGCAATGTAGCATTGACGGGATTGGCGCGGGACATGCAGGCGCGTGCGGATGCGGGGCGTCCAATTCGCATTGGTCTGATCGGATCAGGGGAGATGGGTACGGATATCGTCACCCGCGTCGCCCATATGCCCGGCGTCGAAATCGGGGCGATTTCCGAATTGAACCTGCCCAATGCCCTGAAGGCCGTCGATATCGCCTATCAGGAACCGGGCCATGCTCGCGAAGTGAATACGGCTTCGGCGCTGACATCAGCCATGGAAAGCGGCAAGATTGCCGTCACCGATAATGCGGATCTCATCCTTGAGAATGACCTCATCGATGTGGTGATCGATGCAACAGGTG